>NZ_JBNAGB010000003.1:109285-222333 GCF_049800975.1 Sagittula sp. S175 | reverse complement strand
CCGCACCCCGCAAGGCCCAGTTGCGGTTTCGGGTGTGGCTTGGGCAAGGCCCACCGGCGCGTGCCCTGCAAGGGCACGCGCAAAGCGGCCTTTGGCCGCTTCGGAGGCTCTGCCTCCGAACCTCCGCGGTATTTGGGTCAAGATGAAGGAGAAGCGCCGCGTCGGCATTCTGACATCTCAAAAACTTCGCCACAAAACCGTCGCCACTTCCAGCCAAATCTACGTTCCCGCACACGAACGCCGCGCCTTACCTTCATCTTGATCCAAATACCCTCGGGGGTGAATTGGCCGAAGGCCAAGAGGGGGCAGCGCCCCATCCCTCAAATCAACGCCATGTAACGCCAGTGCTTCACCAGACTTCGTAGCGCACATGCGCGTCCAGCGATGCCGCGCGTGCCCACCCCCGCGCTTCCAGCTCCGGGCGATCGAACAACTCCGAGACATACCCCACACACAAGTATGCCACGATCTCCACATGATCTGGCAACCCGAGCACCGGCCTCAGCTCCGCCGGATCGAAAATGCTGACCCAACCGACGCCAACCCCCTCTGCCCGCGCTGCCAGCCACAGGTTCTGCACCGCGCACACGGTTGAATAGAGGTCCATCTCGCGCTGGTGCGTCCGCCCGAGGATCACGGCACCGCCCCGCGTCCGGTCGCAGGTCACCACGATGTTCAGAGGCGCCTTCTCGATCCCCTCCAGCTTCAGCGCCGCATAGGCGCTGCGCTGCTCCGCCGGAAACATTTCCTGCGCATCGGCATTCGCCCGGTCGAACGCCCGCTTCACCTCTGCCCGCCGCACCGGATCGCGCAGCAGAATGAAGTCCCAGGGCTGCGACAGCCCCACCGAGGGTGCCGCATGCGCCGCCCCGAGAATGCGCCGCAACACGTCCTCCGGCACCGGATCCGGCAGGAACTCGTTGCGCACATCCCGCCGGTGCGCGATCACGTCGTAAAGCGCTTGGCGCTCGTCTGTGGAAAAAACGCGCGCCACCACCGGCGCGCAGTCGGACAAAAGGGTCACCTCGGCCCTCCCATGGCAATCGGCGCGCCCCTGCTGTCCAGGCAGGAACGCCATGCCGTCAGGCCGGTCTTCTGGCTTCGGATCATCCGGCAGGGACGCCTTCCCGGTTGCCCAGTGGCCGTTTGTCCCTTCCGTCCCCGTCACAGCGGCGGGCCCGCGCCGGTTCCTCCCCGGCTTCCCGATTCTCCCCGTCGCCGGGGCACCTGACTCCACCCTGATGGCAAAGGAAAACCCCCGGCGCAAGGGCGCACGGGAGTCGTTTCGCGTAGGTCGGGGCTGTGCCCCGACTCCCTTGCGAGGTCAGCGCGACTTCAACGCGTCGCGGATCTCCAGTAGCACGTCCAGCTGCGACGGGCCTGCCGGGGTCGCCTCGGCCGCCTGGCCTTCCTCGCGCTCGCGGATCGCCGCCGCCTTGGCCCGGTTCACCATCTTCACCAGCATGAAGACGACAAAGGCGATGATGAAGAAGTTGATGACCGCCATGATGAACTTGCCGATGGCAAAGACCGGCGCGCCCGCATCCGTCGCCGCCGAAAGCGAGGCATATTCATTGCCGTCCAACGAATAGAACCAGCCGGAAAAATCAATCCCGCCGGTGAACAGCGCGATGATCGGGTTGATGATGTCACCCACCAGCGACTGCACGATCGCGGTAAAGGCCGCACCGATGATGATACCCACGGCCATGTCCATGACATTGCCCTTGGCGATGAAGTCCTTGAATTCGTTAATCACTGTCCTGTTCCCCACTGTGATCTGCACCGGCTCACCCGTCCGGCTGCGCGTTATAGTTAACGTGGTTTGCATTATCGCACAGTATTCTTTCTGTGCCTGCGGGAAAATCGGCGTAGCTTTCACCCCAACGCAACCGAAAGGCCCCCGCATGACCGATCTCGCGACCCATCCGATCACCGCCCGCTGGCCCGCGCAACACCCGGACCGCATCCAGCTCTACAGCTTTCCGACGCCCAACGGCGTGAAGGCCGCCATCATGCTCGAGGAAACCGGCCTGCGCTACGAGGCGCACCGCGTGACGCTCAACGACGCGGACGTCAAAAGCGACGCCTTCCTTTCCCTCAACCCCAACAACAAGATCCCCGCCATCATCGATCCGAACGGCCCCGACGGCCAGGCGCTGACGCTCTTCGAAAGCGGCGCGATCCTGCTCTATCTGGCAGAGAAGTCCGGCAAGTTCCTCGGCCAGACCGCCACGGACCGGCACCACATCACGCAATGGCTGATGTTCCAGATGGGCGGTGTCGGCCCGATGTTCGGGCAGCTGGGCTTCTTCTACAAGTTCGCCGGAGCCAAGGTCGAAGATCCCCTGCCCCGCGACCGCTACATCAACGAAGCCAAGCGCCTTTTGAACGTCGTGGAAACCGCACTCGACGGACGCGACTGGATTGCCGGCGACTATTCCATCGCCGACATCGCGCTTGCGCCTTGGTTGAATGCGCTCGACTTCTACGGCGCACGCGAGGTTGTCGGCTGGGCGGATCACCCGCGCGCCAACGCCTACGTCGCGCGCTTCATGGACCGCCCCGCCGTGCAACGCGGCATGAACATCCCGCCGCGCGAAGGCTGAACCAAGCGCCCGCGCCTCACCCGGGCAGGCGGCCGGTCAGAACGTAGTCAAGGATCTGAACCACCTGCTCGGGCGTCCGCGCCACCGCCAGCGCGGCGGCGTCGACCTCTTTCAGGGCGTGGTCATGCTCGGGCGGTTGCAGGATGATCAGCGACTTGCCCAGCGCCGCCGCCATGCCCGCGTCAAACGCCGCATTCCACTGCTTGTACTTGTCGCCAAAACGCACGACCACCACGTCCGCGCCCTCGATCCCGCGCCGCGTGCGGATCGCGTTCACCTGAGCCCCCTTGCGGTCGTGCCAGAACTTGTCCGCCTCCGCACCAAGGATCGCCACCCCGCAATCGTCGCTCGCCGCGTGATCCGTCACCGGCGCGTCAAAGCTCACGTCCAGCCCCGCGGCCCCCTGCATGATCTGCTCGCGCCAATCCGTGTGGATCTCGCCCGACAGGTACACTTTCAACGTCATCCGGTTTCCTCCGCTGTTTGCGTCGAACCTAAGCCCCGCATCCCCCGCCGCAACCGCAATCCCTGCGCCTGCGACCATTCCGCCATTCCCGAAGCGCCAGTTGCGCCATGCCGCCACTGGCGCATCAGCGCCGCCGGACACGCATGTCCCCTGTCACCCTCCGGCGTGTTGCCACCAGATGGCTCCGACACTTCAACAGGAGTTCCACCATGCAGATCCTCTCCGCCATTCCCCTCTGGGTCTTTCCCCTGCTCGCCGCCCTCATCGCCATCGGCCTGCGCACCAGCCGCGACCGCAGCGCGCCCGTCTGGCTGTATTACATCCTCCCCGCCCTTGCGCTTTTGTCGCTGCTGCGGGCCCTCGCACTTGGCCCCGTCGCCGTGACGGCCCTCGGCGTGGCCTGGCTTGCGGGCATCGCCCTCGGCCACAGGCTGCAACCCCGCTGGACCATCGCCCGCCAGGGAGCACGCGTAACCTTGCGTGGCGAATGGGTGACCATGGCCACCGTCCTCTCCCTCTTCCTCGCCAACTTCGCGGCCGGAATGACACAGGGCATCGCACCGGCCCTCGCCCAAGGCCCGACCTTCGGCCTGATCTACGGACTGTTTTGCGGCACGGTTTCAGGCAGCCTCGCCGGGCGCAGCCTCTCGCTTTTGCGGGCGTGACACAAAGGGAACAGCAGCACCGACGGAAAACACCTTCATACACGTTCAGCAATCAGAATGTTTACGGAGACCCCCAATGCCGAAACTGTTGAAATCCGCCCTCGCCGTCAGCCTCCTGTCGTTGCTGTCCACCCCGGCTGCGGCCATGACCCGCGATCAGGCCGTTCGGGCTGCGCTCGATGACGAATATGGCGCGCAGGCCACCTATCAGGCAACCATCGAGACCCACGGTGCCGCGCGCCCCTTCACCAATATCCTGCGGGCCGAAACGATGCACGAAGCGATGCTTAAGGACTACGCCGCCCGTCACGGCATCACGGTCCCGACGAACCCCTACATCGGCCAGCTCCCCGCTCCGGCCTCGCTGGCCGAGGCCTGCGCCACAGGCATTCAGGCCGAGATCGACAACGCCGGCCTTTACCGCAACCGCCTGCTCCCCGCAGCACAGGGCGACACCGAGCTGACCGCGATCTTCTCCAAGCTGATGACCGACAGCCAACAGAAACACCTGCAAGCCTTCCAGCGCTGCGGCGGCACTGGCGGCCAGCAAGCCCAAAGGCAACAACAGGGCAGAGCACAGGGCCGAACACCAGGCAAAGGCCACGGCCCCCGCTGGAAATCCTGAGCCGCACCGTCCCGACGCACGCCCCCTCCCTTCATCTTGATCCAAATACCCTCGGGGGTTTGGGGGCAGCGCCCCCATCCGTCAGGCCAGGCATGACAAACGACAGTGGGGTGCGGGCAACGCCCCACCCGTCACACAAGACCTGCCCCCCAGATCCCGGCCAAAGGCGCGGCCCGAAGGGACGCGCCGGTCGCTTTGGCGCAGCCAAAGCGAAACCCTTCCGAAACCCGCCGCGCTGCACTTGCAAACACCCCCGCACCGGGACTAGCGTGGGCCATGCAAATCTACCTGCCGATCTCCGAAGTCGCGGTGAACGCCTTCCTGCTGCTGGGCCTCGGCGGCATTGTCGGCATCCTCTCGGGCATGTTCGGCGTCGGCGGAGGCTTCCTGCTCACGCCGCTCCTGTTCTTCATCGGCATCCCGCCCGCCGTGGCCGTGGCCACCGGGGCCAACCAGATCGTCGCGGCCTCCTTCTCCGGCCTGCTCGCGCATCTCAGGCGCAAGACCGTGGACCTTCGCATGGGCACTGTCCTTCTGGCAGGCGGTCTCGTCGGGGCGGCAATCGGCGTCTGGCTGTTCAACTACCTTAAAACCCTGGGCCAGGTCGATCTGCTCGTCCGCCTCTGCTATGTCGTCTTCCTCGGCATCATCGGCGGGCTGATGTTCATCGAAAGCCTCAATGCCCTGCGCAAGGCCCGCCGCGGCGCGCCCCCGAAACGGCGCAAGCACAACTGGATCCACGCCCTCCCGCTGAAGATGCGCTTCCGCACCTCGGGCCTCTATATCTCCGTCATTCCACCCGCCATCGTCGGCTGCGCTGTGGGCGTCCTCGCCGCCGTCATGGGCGTGGGCGGCGGCTTCATCATGGTGCCCGCCATGATCTACCTCTTGGGCATGCCCACCAAGGTCGTCGTCGGCACCTCGCTCTTCCAGATCATCTTCGTCGCGGCCTTCACCACCCTGCTGCACGCCACCACAAACTACACCGTCGACGTCGTCCTCGCGGTGATGCTGATCCTCGGCGGCGTGGTCGGCGCGCAATTCGGCACCGCCCTCGGAACGAAGCTCAAGGCCGAACAGCTGCGCATCCTGCTGGCGGGCATGGTCCTGCTCGTCTGCGCCAAGATCGCGCTGGAACTGCTCCTCACCCCGTCCGAGCTCTACTCGCTCGCAACCGTGGCGCACTGACCATGCGCTGGCTCCTCGCGTTCGCCCTGCTCGCCCTCCCCGCCCAGGCCGAGGAAGTCGTGCTCGGCCTGTCCCACGACGCCGTGAACATCTCGACCGACTTCGACGGCTCCGAGATCCTGATTTTCGGCGCGATCAAGCGTGAAACCGCCCTCGACGCCGATCCCCTTCAAGTCATCGTCACCGTCGCAGGCCCGGACCTGCCCGTCACCGTACGCCGCAAGGACCGCCGCTTCGGCATCTGGATGAACACCGCCACGGTCGAGGTCGATGCCGCGCCGACCTTTTACGCCATCGCCACCTCGGCCCCGTGGGAAGACATCATCACCGACACCGAGGACCTGCGCCATCACATCTCGATCCCGCGCGCCATCCGCTCGGTCGGCGCGCCCATGTACGTGCAGGACAGCCAGTCCTTCACCGAGGCCGTGATCCGCATCCGCGAGAACGGCGGCACCTACCAACTGCTTGAAAACGCCGTCACCTTCCGCGAGCAGACGCTCTTCGACACCAGCATCTCCATGCCCGCCAACCTGACCGAGGGCGCCTACCCCACGCGCATCTTCCTCACCCGCAACGGCCGCGTCGTCTCCAGCTACGAGACAGAAATCGACGTGCGCAAGGTGGGCCTCGAACGCTGGCTCTACGTGCTCTCCCGCGAACAACCGCTGCTTTACGGCCTCATGTCGCTGGCGCTGGCCATCGCCGCAGGCTGGGGCGCCTCTGCCGCCTTCCGCGCCATCCGCTCGTCATGAGGAAACCTCCCGGCACCCGCGACCAGTACCGCGCCTTTCGCGCCATCCCGACGCGCTGGAAGGACAACGACGAATACGGCCACATGAACAACGCGGAATACCTGTCCTTCTTCGACACCGCCGTCTCGCTGTGGCAACTCGAACAGGGCATCCAGATCCGTGGCCCCGACGCCCACCGCTTTCTCGTCGTCGAAAGCGGCACCCGCTACCACGCAGAGGCAGGCTTTCCCGACATCCTCCACGCCGGCCTGCGCATCGGTCACCTCGGCTCCTCCTCGCTGCGTTTCGAAATCGGCCTTTTCCGCAACGATGACGCCACAGCCTGCGCCGAAGGCTTCTTCACCCAGGTCCTGACCGACACGGACGGTCGCCCCAAACCCATGCCCGAGCCTATCCGCGCAATCTTTGCCCAACTCCAGCTCTCGTAAAAATTGTGCGAATCCAGTGTCATCTGCTTGACAGGGAACGCCGCCACCGGAACACTGGACGCCTAGGGTCATGGTACTGTCACGACCAAAGGCATACGCCGTGCACCCCTGAACAGGGCGCGCCACGCCCGACAGGAGGATCGTTGGCCGAGGATCACCGGAAACCGTCGCCCGCTCCCCAGCCGTCAGGACTCAGGGGGCATCCATGATTTCGCACGACTTCCGCGAGGCTTTCGCGATCAATGTCGTCGACAAACCCGAAAACCTGCGCTGGAAGAAACGCAAGGTGCTACGTGCCCTGCGCGAAGTCTATGACATGGAGGTCGCCTTCATCTCGCGCTTCCGCGACAACGAGAGGGTCTTCGACGAGGTCGACATCTCTCCGGACGCCCCTCCCTTGCCGCTGGAACGCGGGGCGGCAAGTCCGCTGGCCTCCAGCTACTGCTACCGCATTTCCGAACAAACCGTCCCCAACGTCATCATCGACGCCCGGACACTCCCCGGCGTCGCCGACATTCCCGAAACCTTCTCCTGGCCCATCGGCGCCCATATCAGCGTCCCTATCGTCCTCTCGACAGGCGCGACTTACGGGATGCTCTGCGCCTTCTCGCGCAGGGTCGATCCGAACCTGTCGCGCCGGGACCTCGCCATGTTCACACTCTGCGCCGACCTGCTCGCGCGGGACATAGACGCCCGGACACCTCTCGTGACATCCGACGCCAACCTCCTGCAGGACGCGATCACCAAGGGCCGTTTCGACTTTTACCTCCAGCCTGTCGTCCAACTCCCCGATCGGCAGCTGATCGGATACGAGCTTCTGACCCGCTTCCCGCCCGACGTCGGCCGCACCGAGGAAATCTTTCAGCGCGCCAGATACCTCGACCTCGTCACCTCCATCGAAGAGGTCATCGCCCGCAAGGCCTCCATCGTTCTGGATCGCCTGCCCCCGGAGGTCATCCTCTCCATCAACTTTTCCGTGGCCTCCGTCGAGGATCTCGATTTCGCCGCCATCTTCCCTGAGGCAGAGCGCCATCGCATCGTCATCGAACTGACCGAGCACGAGCAGGTCAGCAACTACGAAACCTTCCTTCAGGCCATCGACGGGCTGCGACGGCTGGGCTTCCGCGTTGCCATCGACGACGTTGGCGCGGGCTATTCCTCGTTCCGCCACGTCATCCAGCTGAAGCCCGAAGTCATCAAGATCGACCGCTCCCTGATCGCGGGCATCGACCACAGCGCCGAACGCGGCAGCCTTGCCAACGCCCTGCGGGAGTATTCGGAAATCCACGGCGCCTGCCTGATTGCCGAAGGGGTGGAAACCGCCGACGAGCTCGCCAGGGTTCAGGCCCTCGGCATCCCCTATGCACAGGGCTATGCCATCGCGCGCCCGGCCCCCTTCGAGGCCCTACTCGGGCCGTCCCCTCAGGACTCGTGGAAGAACGCGTAAATCCGCTCGGCCAGCGCCTCTGACACGCCTTCCACGGCCTTCAGGTCGGCGAGGTTCGCGCGACTGACGGCTTTCGCCGATCCGAAATGCTGAAGCAGCGCGCGCTTGCGGGATGCACCCACACCGCTGATCTCGTCCAGCGGGTTGGCCATCTGGCTCTTGGCGCGTTTCGCCCGGTGCGTGCCGATGGCGAACCTGTGCGCCTCGTCCCGCAGCCGTTGAACAAAGTACAACACCGGATCGTTGTGGCGCAGCGCAAAGGGCCGCTCGCCGACACGGTGGAACTCCTCCTTGCCGTGGTCGCGGTCCACGCCCTTGGCCACGCCCACGAAGGGCACGTCATTCACGCCCTGCTCGCGCATGATCTCGGCCACCGCCGACACCTGCCCCGCGCCGCCGTCGATCAGCATCAGGTCGGGCCACAGCCCCTTGTCACGGTCCGGGTCGTCCTTCTTCAACCTTGTCAGGCGGCGCGTCAGAACCTCCTTCATCATGCCAAAGTCGTCCCCCGGCACCAGGTCCTCGCCCTTGATGTTGTACTTGCGGTACTGGTTCTTCATGAACCCGTCCGGCCCCGCGACGATCATCCCGCCCACGGCATTCGTGCCCTGGATATGCGAGTTGTCGTAAACCTCGATGCGCTGGGGCGGCCCGTCGAGGCCAAAGGCCTCCGCCAGCCCCGCCAGCAGCTTGGTCTGCGTCGCGCTCTCGGACATTTTGCGCGCCAGCGACTCCTTGGCGTTGCGCAGCGCACCATCCACCAGCTCGGCCTTCTCGCCCCGCTGCGGCACACTGATCTCGACCTTACGCCCAGCCTTCTCGGCCAACGCCGCGCACATCAGGTCCTCGTCCTCGATGCCGTTGGACAGCAGCAACAGCCGCGCCGGCTCCTTCTGGTCGTAGAACTGGCCAAGGAAGGCCTCCATGACCTCGGCCGCGCCCACGTCCTCGCCGACGCGCGGGTAAAAGTCCTTGTTCCCCCAGTTCTGGTTGGCGCGGATAAAGAACACCTGCACGCAGGCCTGCCCACCCTCCATGTGCAGCGCGATGACGTCCGCCTCGGCGGTGGTCTGCGGGTTGATCCCCTGCGCCGTCTGCACCTGCGTCAGCGCCCGGATCCGGTCGCGCAGGGCCGCCGCCCGCTCGAACTCCATCTCCTCCGAGGCCTTCATCATCTCGGCGCCCAGCTTCTCCTGGATCTCCGTCGACTTGCCCGACAGATACCGCCCGGCATCGCGCACCGCCCCGGCATACTCCGCCTCGCTGATGCGACCGACACATGGCGCCGAACACCGCTTGATCTGCGCCAGCAGGCAGGGCCGCGTGCGCCCGTCGAATTCCGCATCCGTGCAGTTGCGCAGCATGAAACCGCGCTGCAACTGGTTCAGCACCCGGTTCACCGCCCCCGCGCTGGCGAAGGGCCCGTAATACTGCCCCTTCTCCTTCTTCGCGCCGCGATGCTTCTTGATCTGAGGAAAGGCGTGGTCGGTGACGAGGATATTCGGGAACGACTTGTCGTCCCGCAGCAGCACGTTGAACTTCGGCTTCAGCTGCTTGATGAGGTTCTGTTCCAGGAGCAGCGCCTCGGTCTCGGTGCGCGTGGTCAGGAACATCATCGAAGACGTCTCGCGGATCATCCGCTCGATCCGGCGCGAGTGTCCGCCCAGCCGCGCGTAGTTCGACACGCGCGCCTTCAGGTTCCGTGCCTTGCCGACATACAGCACCCGGCTCTGGTCATCGAGCATCCGGTAGACACCCGGTGATCCGTCCAAAGTCCGCAGGTAGGACTGGATCACCTCGACGCCCTTCGGAGCGGCCTTATCCCCTGTCGTCTCGTCCATCTTCCGCCGTTTTGTTAACCATGGGTCGCCGTTTTGATTCCCGGTCTCGCTGCAATGCCGCAGCGCCGGATACAAGCGGGATTACATCCACCGTTTCTGTGGATAACTCTGCGGGCAAATAAGGGGCATCCTCAAATTTCCCTTGAATCTTGGCCACTTCGTGCCGATGCACAAAAATTATGCAGCCAAATAAGACACTGATTTCATTTAAGAAAATATTCAAAACAGCACAAGCCCTTGAGAGTCTTAGCCTTTTCGTAACG
This sequence comes from Sagittula sp. S175, assembly GCF_049800975.1. Taxonomy (NCBI): domain Bacteria; kingdom Pseudomonadati; phylum Pseudomonadota; class Alphaproteobacteria; order Rhodobacterales; family Roseobacteraceae; genus Sagittula; species Sagittula sp. S175. The sequence continues at coordinate 212,046 of NZ_JBNAGB010000003.1, read as the reverse complement.
CTTTTGTTAAGACTTTGTGACCCGTGCAAAACCACCGCCGCAGACATCATTCAACCCCGATCACGTCCGGTGTTTGCCAGGTCAAGTGTTGGCCGCCATCCACACATATAAGCTGTCCCGTGACCGCCTTTGCACGCAAAAGGTAAACAAGCGCAGCGGTAATGTCCTCAGGGTCAGACCCGCGCCGGAGGACTGTCGCAGAGCGTTGCTCGGCGAAATCTTCCTCGCTCTGGCGCCCGCCCCGCAACGTCGGTCCAGGCCCGATCCCATTCACCCGCACACGCGGTGCCAGCGCCTGTGCCGCCGTCCGCGTCATGGTCCACAGACCGGCCTTGGCGATGGTGTAGGAGGCGAACTCCGGCGTCAGCTTGCGCACGCGCTGGTCGATCATGTTCACCACCACGCCCTGCGCCACCGGCTCGCCGCGCCCGTCGGTCAGCGGTTCCGGCACCTGCTCGGCAAACCGCTGCACCAGCACGAAGGGCGCCCGCAGGTTGCTCTCGATCGCGCGGTCCCAACTGTCCCGCGTGGCCGTGCCGTAATCGTCATGCTCAAAGATCGAGGCATTGTTCACCAGCACCGTCAGCGGCCCGCCCAACGCCTCGGCGGCGCGGCCCACAAGCCCCTGTACCTCGTCCTCGACCAGCAGGTCCGCCTGCACCGCCACGGCATCGCGGCCCATGGCGCGGATGCGCCCCGCCACCTCTTCGGCGGCCTCCTGCGAACCCGAGTAATGCACCGCGACGTCATGGCCCTCTTCGGCCAGCGTCAGCGCCATGGCGCGCCCCAGCCGCTTGCCGGCCCCGGTGACCAGTGCCCGTCCCTTGCTGCCCATGCCTGTCCTCGCGTGTCAAATCAGTACGAGGATAACATAGCCCACGTAGAGCGCGGACAATAGCACGCCCCAGACCTTGTTCAGGTCCCTCCTGAGGAACACGAAGGGGATCAGCAGCAGCGACGCCACCAGCATCACGCCAAGGTCAAAAGTCAGCTCCGGCAGGTCGAACGGCATGGGCGCGATCATCGAGGCGATGCCGATGATGGCCAACAGGTTGAACATGTTCGACCCGATCACGTTGCCCAGCGCCACATCCGCCTGCCGCCGGATCGCCGCCATCACGGTGGTCGCCAGTTCCGGCAGGGACGTCCCCACCGCCACCAGCGTCAGCCCGATCACCTCGTCCGAGACGTGGAACATCCGCGCGATCTCCGTCGCGCTGTCCACCAGCAGGTCCGCCCCCAGCGGCAGGCCGATCAGGCCCAGCACGATGAAGAAGCCGATCTTCCACCACGGCATGTCCGGGTCCGCGCCTTCGGGCTCTTCCAGTTCCGCGTCCGCTTCACCGGCACGCCGATGCGCCAGCGCATCGCGGATCTGGTCGAACAGGATGTAACTCAGAACGACCAGCAGCACGATCCCGGACTTCCAGTCAAAGGTCTCGCGCAGGGCCAGCGCGATGAACAGCAGCGTCGCGCCGATCATCTGGAGGTAGCTCTTGCGGGTATCATGCGCCGAGGTATGCAGCACCGTAATCAGCGCCGGAATGCCCAGCACCAGCAGCACATTGGCCGTGTTAGACCCGATCACGTTGCCCAGCGCGATGCCGGGCGCGCCACGCAGCGCCGCCTGTGTCGAGATCAGCAGCTCCGGTGCCGAGGTGCCAAAGGCCACGATGGTCAGCGACACGATCAGCGCCGGGATCCCCACGCGCAGCGACAGGTTCACCGCGCCCTTCACGAGGGCATCGCCCGCCAGCAGCAGGATCAGCAATCCGAGGACAGCATAGACAAAGACCATTCAGCGTTTCCCCTTGCGGCAGTCGCAAGGACCCTTGCCGATGTTGTACCGCCCGCAGTCCGGGCATTTCGCGGCACTCAGCCGGGTGGTCTTGCCAAGGTCGCGCAGTCGGCGGGCGGACTTGGTCTTCCAACCGCCCAACATGCCGATCACGCCCATGACGAGCAGGAAAAGGAGAACCAGCTTGGCGATCACGACAGGCCGAACCGCGCGTAATCTGCGCGCTCCTCGATTTCGTTCAGCGCGCCCTGCGCGATCTGCAGGCCAAAGCGCGGGAACAGCGGCTTTTTCGCCTCAAAGCGTTTGAAGGAGACCTTGTCGCCGTAAATCTGCTTCATCTTGGGCACCAGATGCGCCACACCGTCGGCCAGCCCCTGATCCACTGCGCCCTGCCCGATCCAGATTTCGCCGGTGAACAGGTCCGGGTTGTCGGCCAGCTTGTCCCCACGCCGAGCCTTGACCTGCGCAATGAAAGTCTCGTGCAGCTGCCCAAGCAAGCGGTCCAGACGCGCGACGTCTTCCTCGGTCTCGGGACGGAACGGGTCGAGCATCGACTTCGACTTGCCCGCCGTATGCACGCGGCGTTCGATCCCCTGCCGTTGCAGGAACACATGCGCCCCGAACCCCGAGGAGATCACCCCGATGCTGCCCAGCATCGACGAGGCATCGGCCCAGATGTGATCCGCCGCGCTGGCGATCCAGTAGCCCCCGGACGCCGCCACATCCTCGACAAAAGCGTGGACGGGCACCTCGTGCTCTTCGGCCAGCCGCCGGATTCGCGCGCCGATCAGCGAGCTTTGCACTGGCGAGCCGCCGGGCGAGTTGATCTCCAGCGCCACGGCATCGGGTTTCGAGCGGAATGCCTTTTCCAGCAATGGCGCGGCGGTGCGGTCACTGAGGTTGCCGCGCGCGGGAACGGAAATGGCACCCTGCAGGCGCACGACGGCAACCCGGGGCGGGGTTTTGACAAAGGGGATCCAGCGTCTCATGTCTAGGCATGTAGAGGCGCGCGTTGACGGGGACAAGCGGCGGCGAAGATTTCCCTTGCCGAGCGTGTGGTTTCGCCCTGCCTTCGGCCCGGCGACTGGCGCGCGGGCTGCGCCTGCGCGCCGAAAGCGGCCCATGGCCGCTGCGGAGGCTCTGCCTCCGGACCTCCGAGGGTATTTCGAAAACCAAAGAAGCAGGGGCGTGGGTCAGAAGAACGACTGCGGGTCGATGTCGATGGCGAGGCGCAGGTCGCCCTTGAGCTTTACGTTCCGGGTCCATTCCGTCAGGGCCGGTTGCAGCATCACTTCCTTCGGGCCCCGCACCAGCAGGCGCACCCTGTGTCGGCCCCGCACGCGGGCGACGGGCGCGGGTGCGGGCCCGTAGACCTGTGCGCCAACCCGGCGCAGCGGCCCGTCGTTGCGCGCCAGCCAGTTGCCGAGGTCAAAAATCTCTTGCACATCCGGCCCCGACAGGATGATCCCCGCCAGCCTGCCAAAGGGGGGCATCCCGCCAATGCGGCGCTCATCCGCCTCCGCCCGCCAAAAGGCCTCTTCGTCGCCCGCCAGGATCCCCCGGATCACCGGGTGTTCCGGCTGGTAGGTCTGCAAAAGCGCCTGCCCCGGTTTCTCGGCCCGGCCTGCGCGCCCCGCCACCTGCCGCATCAGCTGAAAGGTCCGCTCGGCGGCGCGCAGGTCCGATCCTTGCAGGCCAAGGTCCGCGTCGATCACCCCCACCAGCGTCAGGTTGGGGAAGTTGTGCCCCTTCGCCACCAGCTGCGTGCCGATGATGATATCGGCGCCGCCCTGCGCGATTGCCTCGATCTGCGCCTTCAACTCGCGCGCCGTGCCGTAAAGGTCCGAGGACAGCACGGCGACACGGGCCTCCGGAAAGGCCTCCTGCGCTTCCTCCGCCAGCCGTTCTACCCCCGGCCCCACGGCGGCCAGCTTGTCCTCGGCCTCGCAGCTGGGGCACTTGTCGGGCATCGGCTTGGTCTCGCCGCACTGGTGGCAGACGAGCCGTTTCAGAAAGCGATGCTCCACCATGCGCGCATCGCAATGGTCACAGCCGATCTGTTGCCCACAGGCCCGGCACAGTGTCACTGGCGCATAACCGCGCCGGTTCAGGAACAGCAGCGCCTGTTCGCCCCGCTCCATCCGCTGCTTCACCGCCGTCGCCAGCCGCGGCGAGATCCAGCGGTTCGACGGCAACTCCTGCGTGCGCATGTCGATGGTCTTCATCTCCGGCATCACCGCCGGACCAAAGCGCGAGGTCAGGATCAGCCGCTGGTACTTGCCCTGATCCGCGTTCACCCAGGACTCCAGCGAGGGCGTGGCCGAGGCCAGCACCACCTGCGCCCCAAGGATCGAGGCCCGCAGGACCGCCATGTCGCGCGCGTTATACAGCACGCCCTCTTCCTGCTTGTACGAAGTGTCGTGTTCCTCATCGACCACGATCAGCCCAAGCTGCTGGAACGGCAGGAACAGCGCCGAACGCGCGCCCACCACCACCTGCGCCCGCCCCTCGGCCACCATGCGCCAGACCCGTCGGCGCTCGGTCATGGTCACACCGGAATGCCATTCGGCGGGGCGCGCACCGAACCGCGCCTCCAGCCGTTGCAGGAACTCGCCCGACAGCGCGATCTCCGGCAACAGGACCAGCGCCTGCCGCCCCTGCCGCAGCGCCTCGGCCACCGCCTCCAGGTACACCTCGGTCTTGCCCGACCCGGTGACCCCCTTCAGCAAGACCGTGCCATAGCGCCCCGACCGCTGCCCTTCGCAGAGCACCGCCGCCGCGCCCGCCTGATCGTCGGTCAGCGCCTTGCCGCCATACTCCGGGTCCAGAACCGGAAAAGGCGAATCCTTCGGGCTTTCCTCCTCGACGATGGCCCCGGACTTCAGCAACCCCTTGACCACCGAGGACGTGACCCCCGCCGCCTCCGCCAACTCTCCAAGCGTCAGCGACAGCCCGCCCATCTCCTCCGAGGCATCCAGCACCCGCGCCCGCGCATCGGTCATCCGGTCCGGCTCACCCGTACCGCGCCGATACACCTTGCGCATCGACGGCGGATCACCCAGCCCCGGCGCCCGCGTCGCCAGACGCAGCATCGCCGCCATGGGCGTCAGCGTGTAGGCACCCGCCTTCTCGAGGAAAACCAGCATCTCCTCGCGCATCGGCGCGGCATCCAGCACCCGGATCACACTGCGCAGCTTCGACGCATCGAACCCGCCCGCCCCCGGCCCCCAGACCACCCCCAGAACCTTCCGCGGCCCCAGCGGCACCTCGACAAAGGCCCCGACAAAACAGCCCCCCTCCGGCGCGCGGTAATCCAGCACCCGGTCCAGCGGCTGTGTCGTCAGAACGCCAATGCGTTCGCCTTCGGCAAAGAACTCCTGCATCCTTCCCAGATGGCCCAAGCCGGGGGCGCGCGCAACGCCTCTGCTTCATCTTGATCCAAATACCCTCGGGGGAGTCGCTCCGCAGGAGCGGCGGGGGCAGCGCCCCCTTCCCTGAATCCGTTAGCGTTAACGCAACCCTTTCCGCGCAGGCCCCCTTGCGCTACAAGGCCCGCGAAGACTCACCCAGCCACAGGGGATCCTGATCCATGAAATTCTTCGTAGATACCGCCGAAATCGATGCCATCCGCGAGCTGAACGACCTCGGCATGGTGGACGGCGTCACCACCAACCCCTCGCTGATCAAGAAGTCCGGCCGCGACATCCTCGAAGTGACGAAGGAAATCTGCTCCATCGTCTCCGGCCCGGTCTCCGCCGAGGTGACCGCCACCGAGGCCGACAAGATGATCACCGAAGGCCGCAAGCTGCGCGAGATCGCCGACAACATCGCCGTCAAGGTGCCGCTGACCTGGGACGGTCTGAAGGCCTGCAAGGTGCTCTCCGACGAGGGCACCATGGTCAACGTCACGCTGTGCTTCTCCGCCAACCAGGCGGTGCTGGCGGCCAAGGCCGGCGCGACCTTCATCTCTCCCTTCGTGGGCCGCCTCGATGACCTGAACCTCGACGGCATGGAGCTGATCGGCGACATCCGCACGATCTACGACAACTACGGTTTTGAAACGCAGATCCTCGCGGCCTCGATCCGCTCCGCCAACCACATGAAAGACTGCGCCCTGATCGGTGCCGACGTCGCCACCGCGCCGCCCGCCGTCATCAAGGCCATGGCGAACCACGTCCTGACCGACAAGGGTCTCGACCAGTTCCTCAAGGACATCGCCGACGCGGGCATCAAGATCGTCTGACCCCGGACCCCACATCGGGCGGGGCCATCCCCGCCCGATACCCCAGTTCGCCGACCCAAGTACCCCTCTGCTTGCCAGACCACCGGCCCGATGGCACGCTCGACGCCATGGCCATCAAACACCCGGACCTCGATCAGCATTTCACGCCCCCCGCGACATGGGCCGGGGAACTCGCAGCCCTGCGCGCCATTCTCCACGACACAACCCTCATCGAGACGCTGAAGTGGAACAGCCCGGTCTACAGCTGGGACAACCGCAACGTCGCCATCCTCTGGGGGTTCAAGGAGGCCGCCACGCTGGGCTTCTTCAAGGGCGTCCTGCTGAACGACCCCGACAAGCACCTTCAGGCCCACGGCCCGAACTCCCGCTCCTCGCTGTCCCTGAAATTCCACGACACAGCCTCGGTGCACGCCGCTGAACCCCTCATCCGCGACTTCGTCGCTCAGGCGATCCAGCTGGAAAAGGACGGCAAACAGGTCCCGAAACCCGATGGCGACCCCGACTGGCCGCCAGAGCTGGAGGACCGCCTCGACGCCGACCCGGCCCTGCGCGAAGCGTTCGAGGCCCTCACCCCGGGCCGCCGCCGCGGCTACATCCTCCACATTGCCGGGGCCAGGCAGTCAAAGACCCGTCACGCCCGCATCGACAAGCATGCCCCGCGCATCCTGCAAGGCAAGGGAATGCACGACGATCCCTGAGCGCGGACCATACATCGGAACGACTCGCCGTCCAGCCACGTTTCCCCCCTGACACCAACCGGGAGAGAGAGACATGACCACCCTGCGCAGCCTCGTCACCACCACCGCCATCCTGTTCGCCGCAACCGGCGCCACGGCACAGCAAAACACCTCCAGCCTCGATTGCGATGCCATCGCAGAGGCCATTCAGCAGACCGAGAACCCCGAGAAACACGCAGCCATGATGCAGGACGCGGGCCAACCCGGTGACTGCGACGTGACGCTGTCACAGGCCAAAACCGCCGAAACCGTCAAGCCCGACGCCAATGACGCGGCTGACGAGGACGGCATCGACGACCAGCCCTATGTCACCGCCGGCGAAGCCGAGCCCCTGGCGCCGGGCGGCACCAACGACCCGCGCGCCGCCACCGCCGAGGCGAAGATGGTGACCCTGACCGTCGCGGAACTCACAGGCCTGACCGTGCAGGCCACAGACGGCGAGATCGGCACGGTCCACATGGTCTCTGCCGACGCCAGCGGTGCCCCGGAGGCCGCGCTGATCGACATCGGCGGCTTCCTCGGGATCGGCGAAACCACCGTCGCCCTGCCGCTCGACGACCTCACGGTCAGCCGCGACGGCGATGACATGTGGCTCGCCACGGACTACACCCGCGAGGCGCTGGAGCAGATGCCGCGCTTCTAACGCCGGGACCCGCTTTTAGACAACACCAGCGAGAAGCGTAGGTCGGGGCTATGCCCCGACTCACCCCTCAGACGTTCGGCTCGCCCTGCAAACCCAGAACCTTGCGGAACCCGGTCCAGTAGCCCGGCAGCTTCGGTGCCTCCGCCATGCCGGGCAGCGCCTCCTCGGCCCATGGCTTCATCTCACGCGCAACAAAATCGCGCCCCCAGGCCAGGTAGGCCTCCGCATCGTCAGGCCGCAGCCGGCAGGCCGAACCCACCATGCCCACCACCGTCTCGGCGGGCGAATACCATTCGTCCTGAATGCCCGTCACCTTGCGCTGCAAAAATGGCCCCACGACCCGCATCAGCCGCTTTTCCGAGAACTGAAGCAGCATCCGCCCCATCTCCTCGCGCGAATAATGGATCAGCGGCGGGAACGTGTCGAAGAACACCGCCTGCCCCTCCACGATCGCGAAATTCCGGATCGAGGGGTGAAAGCCGATGCGCCCGTCGAACCCCTCCGCCCAATGCCAGAAGCGCGCGATCACCTGCCCCGCCGCCTCCATCATCTCCAGCGTCTGCTCCACCGTCGAGCTTTGCATCAACGGACGCATCAGGCACCGCGCATCCAGCGCCTGCTGCACAACGACCGGCGTCACTTCCCCGGCGATCTCCACCAGGTGAAATTCCGTCTCGGGCATCGGCACGCCCGCATCCAGCAGCGCCTTGACGTAATCCGCGTGACATTCCGCCAGCCGGTCCGTCGCTGCACGTGATCCCGCGCCGCGATAGACCTTGATGACCCGGTCCGCCAAAGGCCCCGACGCAGGCCGGAATGGCGCGGTGAAATACCCCAGCTTTGAAATCGGCTGGCCCTCTGCACCGCGAAAGGCAGCAATCGCGGCGAGGATGTCGGCGTGGTCGGCGCGCTGGCTCATGGGTCACTCCCTTGGTTCAGGCCCGCCTTACCCCGCTTTCAGCCGCTCCGCCACCTCTGCGACCAGCGCCGTCACCTCGTCGCGCGCCGGACCCTTCGCCTCGACCGCGCCGCGCCCGTGGCCCATGGCCTCGGCATAGCCGACACGCTGCGCCAGCATGGCCTTGGCCACCGGCGCGCCCAGTTCCTTGGCCGCCTCGACCACCTCGGCCCCCAGCCGCGTGCCCGAGCGCGTCCGGTTCATCACCAGCAGCACGGGCTTGTCCTCCCGCGCGGCCAGATCCATGACCCCCTCGGTCGCCCACAAATCCATGTGACCGACCGAAATCGGCACAACCACCAGATGCGCCACCCGCAGCGCGGGCCGCAAATCGCTGTCCACCTTCGGCGGCGTGTCGACGATTACCACGTCGCACAGCCCCGCCATCTTGCGCACCTCCATCGAGATGCCCCAAGCGCTCGACGTGGCGAACTCCAGCCCCTGACAGGCGGCCTCGTCGCCTTCGAACCGCGTGACATACCAGCGCCCAAGGGACCCCTGCGGGTCCAGGTCGATCAGCCCGACCGTCTTGCCCTCTGCCCGGAACCCCAAGGCCATGTGCGCCGCCAGCGTGGTCTTGCCCGACCCGCCCTTCTGCTGCGCCACCGTGATCACTTTCCCTGCCATTTCCATCCCCCGGCAACTCACCCGCGATTGTGCACCTGCAGCATCGCAGACACCAGTCCTCTTGACGCGTGCGGAAACCATGTCGCGCCGCGCCGATTTTCTCCTGCCCTGTCCGAGGTTTAACCCTGTCTTAACCAAGACCGGGCCATGCTGGACGGGCCTCCCCAACCCCATTGTGCCCCGATGCGCGCCGTCCTGACAGCCCTTTTCCTCCTGACCGCCACGCTTGTCCCCTGTGCCGCACGGGCCGGGGCATGGCCGCGCGATGCCGGGTCGGGTTTCTTCTCGGTGGCCACGCGCCTCAGCTGGCCGCAGGAGATCGCGCAATGGACCTCGATCGAGCCGACCGAGGATTACCATACGCTTTACATCGAATATGGCATGACCGACCGGCTCACCCTCGGGCTGGACGTGGGGCGCTCCGTGTCTGGTGGTGGCAAGTCCGTGGCCTTCGTCCAGTTCCCCCTGCTGGACCGCGACACCGGGCCAAAGGTCTCGGCCCAGCTTGGCTTTGGCACCATCGCCGGTGAAAATATCCTCCGCCCCGGCCTTTCGGTGGGCTGGGGGATGCCAAACGGCTGGCTCGCCTTCGACGGCGTGGCCGAGATGCACCGCTCCGGCGATACCGACGTCAAACTCGACGTCACATGGGGCCGCAACCTGCCCAAGGGGCGCAAGCTGATCGTCCAGCTTCAGACCGGCCTGCAGGAAAACGACCCCGCCTTCGCCCGCCTCGCGCCCTCGCTCGTCTTTCCCATGCGAAAGAAGATGAACGCCGAACTTGGCGCCACCTACGGCCTGAAAGGCGACGACTCGATGGGGCTGAAATTCGGGCTCTGGCTCGACTTTTAGCCACTGGTCAGCGCCGCTTACGGGATTCCATACTTTCACCCCCCCGCTAAAACGCTACAACTTTGCAGGCAGCCAAAACGCATGCCTCATGATGTATCGTAACCTGGCCCGCGCCCTCTGCGCGGCCTTTCTGGTAATTGGACAGACGCCCATGGCCCGCGCCGAGGAATATCTCTGCTCGCCCATGACGGGCCAACTGGTGACGCCGCAGGGCGTGCCGGTGCCTGATACGCCTGTGCGCCGCGCGTGGTTCTGGCGTGGCAAGCGCGGCGAAAGCGCCACCACCACCGATGCCGAGGGGCGGTTCACCTTTCCTGCCGTGCCGCCGAAACGCGGCCTTTTCGAACGCATCCCCGCGCGCGAGGCCGTCATTCAGGACTTCTACGCCGACCTCCCCGACGGTCCGTTCCAGTTCCTCTACCTGTCGACGCGCGGCCTGTCGCTGAACGCCGAAACGCTGGGCAAGCCCTTCAACGTCCGCTGCCGTATCGGCGTCGAGCCCTACGCCGACGACATCCACTTCGGCACCTGCACCCTCATCGACCCGGAGGCGTCATGACCCTTCTGACCGCCTCGCAGGCCGCGACCTTCGCGGACCTGGCCTATGACACCGCCGCCTCGGGCGACACCGCCTCGACCACTTGGCGGGCCAAGGCATCCCTTGCCGCGCTCCAGAAAAACGGCCCCACCCCCGCCGACATGTCGGATTTCACCACCCTCTCGGGCTTCACCGGGGCCTCGGGGGCGTTCGGCCTGCGCGATGTCACGGGTTTCGGCGCGGCTTTTGAGCGCAAGTCGTCAAAACGCGAACTCATCATCGCCTTTCGCGGCACCGTCTCCGCCTTCGACTGGGTGTCGAACTTCAACATCGGGATGGAGCCGGGACCGGGCGGCGCCATCGTGCATTCCGGCTTCAACCGCGTCTACAACGCCCTTCAGGACGAGCTTTACGCCCTCATCGCCAAGGCCAACCCCGAAATCCTGCATTTCGTCGGCCATTCGCTGGGCGGCTCCATGGCGACGCTGGCCATGGCCGATTTCGGCCTCAGCGCCAATGGCCGCACCTGCCACCTCTATACCTTCGGCACCCCGCGCATCGGCGGTTTTGCCCTCAACAGCCAGCTGCGCAGCGTGCTGACACCGTCTTCCGTCCGCCGCGTTTATTCGGTCTCGGACCCGGTGCCGATGATCCCGCTGCTGCCGTTCCAGCACTTCACTGCCGGGGCCACGGGCCTCGACTTCGGCTTTGCCCTCATCACGCCCAAGGCGCATGACCGCATCACCTACCGCAACCGGATGCCCGCCGACGGCTGGCCCCCCATCACACCGCTGGCGGTGAAAAGCGACCCTGCCTACTGGCTGGGCATGGCGGAACGCGCACAGGGCTTCTCGACCATGGGCTACCACGCGCTCTCCATGGCGCTGGCCGGGATCATGTCCATGCTGAACATCGGCGGCCTCGCCCTGTCCGGCGGCATCACCGTGCTCGACCGCCTGGCCGAAGCCCTCGTGAACGCCGCCCACATCGCCCGCAACATGGCCGAGATGACCCTGCGCTTCGTCAAGGCCGCCCTGCGTCTTGTCAACCGCGCCGCCATCGGTGCCGCCGTCACCACCGCCGACCTGACACAGGACTTCCTGCGCCTCGTCCTCGACATGCTGATCGCCCCCATCCAGCGCGCCGCCCGACAGGCGCTGGCCTAAAGGCCGGCCCGAAAACCGGCCCGGAAACGCGCATGAAAAAGGGGCCCGAAGGCCCCCTTTCCCGTCACTTGTCCGACCGCATCGTCACGGCCACGTCACCCAGCATGGGCTCGGGCCAGATCAGCTGCACCTTGTCGCCATTCGACCCGATCTCGGCCTGCGTATAGGGCATGGCGTAATTCGACACGTTCGACGCATTGCGCGGCCGCGAGGTCGTCACCACGCTGTCCACCTGCATCGCCCGCCCGGCAAAGGGCAGCCGCTTGAGGCTGTCGATCTCCCAGACCTGCGCATGGGTGTTCTGGCTGTGCTTCACCACCAAGGGGTTCTGCGCACCGCTTTCGACGTTGTGATAGGTGTTCCCGGTAAAGGAAATCCCCCGGAACCCGTTCATCACCATCTGCGCATACGACGTATCCACCCGCTCGCCGCGCTGGATCACCAGCCCCACGGCGCGGAAAGTGTTCCCCGACACGTTCATCCCGTTGACATAGTGCCCCGAGCCATAGGGCTTCACCACGATAAAGCTGAACAGCGTCGACACGTTCGAACACAGCATCACGTTGTCGGTGATCGACAGGCCCGCGAACCCGAAGCCCCCGGTGAAATCCGGCTCCGGCTCGCGCTCGTTGGTCCACTCGATGTGGCAGTTGTCGATGTAGTTGCCGCTGATCTGCGTGTTGCAGGCGCGCAGCGCAATGACGATCCCCGCCGTGCGCACCCCCGCCGTCGCCGGGTCGCCCTGAAAGAAGTGGTTCCCCGTGATGACACTCTGCGCCCCCGAGATCACAGCGAAATGCCGGAACTGCGAGGCGCGGCAATTGCGGATCTTCACGTCGTTGGCATTGGTGACGATGGCCACCGTCTGGCGGTTCTGGCTCAGTTCGCCGCCCTCGTGGCTGATGAACTGGCAATGGTCGATCAGCGCGCCCTGACAGCCGTCGCCGATGGACACCAGCCCGCGATGGCCGGGCCGGTTGAACACGCAGTTGCGCACCACGTTCACCGTGCCATATGCGGGCCAGGCCATGCCGCTGGCCAACTCGTTGCACTGGAACTCGATGCCTTCCAGCTCAAAGACGTTCAGCCGCTCGAAGCCGGTGAAATCCAGCATGAACTTGAAGCGGGTAAAGGTATAGACCTGCTGCCCCACTGCGTCCGACAACGGCTGCGACAGGGTGATCTCGGCAGCACCGACATTGATCGCCCGCACATAGACCTCGCGCCCAACGCCCGAGGCGGTGATCAGCGAGCCCACCTTGATATTGGCGATATTGGTCACATTGGTCAGCTTCCAGCCGTTCGAGGCACTGTAGGTCGCGGTCGAGGTCACCGTCTCCGGCGCCCAGTTGCCGCTGTCCTCAGCCCGCAGCTGGCCGTTCCGGATGACCCGGCGCTGCGCATAGGACGTCCGGTTCGGTACAATCGCCGCCACGTCGATGGGGCTGAAAATCGACACGCGCCGCCCGCAAAGGTCGAGGCTCTCGTGATCCGCCCCGTTCATCAGCGACTGCACCGCCTTCTTGAACGCCATCTCCTCGTCGCCGCCAAAGGCATCGATATAGGTCGGCAGGTCGTAATCCTTGGTCAACGACAGGATCGCATCGACCGGCATGGTCACCTTGCCCTCAAAGGTCACGCGGCTCTCCAGCGTGACCGAGGATGCGAGGTGATATGTCCCCGCCGACACCAGCACACGCCGCCCGTTCGCGGCAGCATCCGCCGCAGCAAAGGCCGCCGTGTCATCGGTGACCCCGTCGCCCTTCGCGCCATAGTCGCGCACGTCGACCCAGTTCATCAGGTCGCGCAGAAACACCCCGGTGATGTCCTCGATCTCGATGTCATCGACCCGCACCACGCCGCCGTTCGGCCCTGTCAGGTCGATGCCGAAATGCCCGTAGACCGCCGTCGTGCCCCAGACGAGGTCCACCCCGCCCCGGTCGCCCGCGCCAACGATGGCCGAGACCTCGACCACCTCGCCGTAGTCCGTCAGCGCCACCGTCTCGCCCACGGTCGTGACACCGGCCACCGCCGTGCCATTCGCCTGCGCGGCATAGCCCGCCACCCGCACCGACGGCAGCGCGCCCGACACCGCCTTCACCCGCACGGTCACCCGCAGGTAACATCCCAGCGGCAGCGGCGTCTGGCCCATGTAGCGCAACTTCTGCGTGGCCTCGGTCTTCTGGATCTCCAGGCAGCCCGCGAAATCCTGATCCGCCGGAACGAAAGCCGCGCTGGCCAGCCCCGCGTAGGTGGTCGAGCCGGGCACCCCGTCGCCCTTCGCAAACAGACCAAGATTGTCCGCCGCAAACGCGGGCGGCATAAAGACCAGTCCGTCGGTGATCGCCTTGTTCATCGAGTTCCCTTTCAACACGAAGAGGCCTTCGGCCCCGCTCGGGAAAGGGAAGTATCAACGCCCGGTTAACGGTCTGGAACCGCAGCGTACGGTGGTCGGCGCGCGCAAAGGGGCTCCGCCCCCGCGCCTTCGGCGCTCCCCCGGAGGTATTTGGACCAAGAAGAAGCCCAAAGGGCCGCTCCCTGCTTCTTCTTGGGACAAATATCTCCGGGGGTCTGGGGACAGCGCCCCCAGTCATGCAAAGCATGACAAACGTCAGCTGGACAATGGAAGCAACAGGCCCGGCCTCGCCGTCAGACCCCCACGTCCGGCGCCGGGATCACCTGCACACCGGCGATGCGCCACTCGCCCAGCACCCGCTCCATCCGGTAGGCGAGCCCGAACCGCCGCCCCTGCTGGTCCTGTATCAGCACCTCCTGCCACAGCACGCCATCCTCGTCGTGCAGCCGTCCGAACCGCACGTCGCCAGGCCGCCAGACCATCGGGTAGCCGTTCTTCACCATCGCGCCAAAGCGGTCCGGCGTGCCGAACATCCCCTGTATCCCCGGGCTTGCGAACATGAACGCGGTCGAGAAATCGTCCACCCGGAACGCCGCGATCTGGTCCGAGATCGCTGCCTCGATCCCCGGTTCGCGCGGCACCTCCTCGGCGCGCAGCCCCAACCCCCAGACCATCAGCATCAAGACAAAGAAAAAGCGCATGGCGTGACCCTCCTCTGGTAACAGAAGTAAGCCACGTCCACGCGCCGTCAAAAGTTTCAGCCCCGGTCGATAAACCGGATCACCAGATCAGGCCGCCAAATCCCCGGCCAGCCCCTTCTCGATCAGCTCCACCGTCTCGGCCACGCCATAGAGCGCGATGAACCCGCCGAAGCGCGGACCCTGCGACTGCCCCAGCAGCACCTCATACAGCGCCTTGAACCAGTCGCGCAGGTTCTCGAACCCATGCTCCTTGCCCACGGCAAAAACCGCCGACTGCAAGGTCTCGTCGTCCGCCGGACCCTCCCAGGCCCGCAGCCGCGCCGCCAGGTCTTCCATCGCCGCCCGCTCCTGCGGCTCCGGCGCGCGGAACACCTTGGTCGGCTTCACGAAATCCTCGTAGTACTTCACGGCAAAGCCCGCCGCCGCGTCCACATCCGGATGCGTCTCGGGCGAGGCATCGGGTGCGTAACGGCGGATGAAGGACCACATCGCCGCCTTGTCCTCGGCATGGGCCGCGCTTGCCAGGTTCAGCAGCATCGAGAACGGCACCACCAGGGTGCTCTCCGGGACATCGCCGCCGTGGATATGCCACACCGGATTCGCCAGCTGCTGCGTCGCGTCCTGCGTCGGGTAGGCACGCAGCTGCTGGTGATATTCGTCCACCGCCTTGGGGATCACGTCAAAGAACAGCCGCTTGGCGGTCTTGGGCTTCTGGAACATGAAATACGACAGCGACTCAGCCGAGGCATAGGTCAGCCACTCGTCGATCGAGATCCCGTTGCCCGACGACTTCGAAATCTTCTGCCCCTTGTCATCGAGGAACAGCTCGTAGGTGAAATGCTCCGGCGCCTTCGCCCCCAGCGCCCGGCAGATGCCGTCATAGATCGGCGTGTTGGTCGAGTGATCCTTGCCGTACATCTCGAAATCCACACCCAGCGCCGCCCAGCGCGCGCCGAAATCCGGCTTCCACTGCAGCTTCACGTTGCCGCCGGTCACCGGCAGCGTCCACTCGCGCCCCTCTTCGTCGTCAAAGGTGATCTCGCCCTTCGCCGCATCGACGTTCTTCATCGGCACATACAGCACGCGGCCCGTCTCCGGGTGGATCGGCAGGAAGATCGAGTACGTCGCCGCCCGCTCATCCCGCAGCGACTTCAGCATGATCTTCATCAGGTCGTCATACCGCTCCGCCGCGCGCAGCAGCACCGCGTCGAACTGGCCGGACTTGTAGAACTCCGTGGCCGAGTAGAACTCGTACTCGAAGCCAAACGTATCAAGGAACCGCCGCAACATCGCGTTGTTGTGGTGGCCAAAGGACTCATGCGTGCCAAAGGGATCGGGCACCGCGGTCAGCGGCTTTTGCAGGTGCTCGCGCAGCATCTCCTGTTGCGGCACGTTGCCCGGCACCTTGCGCATCCCGTCCATGTCGTCCGAAAAGCAGATCAGCCGCGTCGGAATGTCGGAAATCTCGTGGAAGGCCCGGCGGATCATCGAGGTCCGCGCCACCTCGCCAAAGGTGCCGATATGCGGCAGGCCGGACGGGCCATAGCCGGTCTCGAACAGCACATAGCCCTTCTCCGGCGGCGCCTTCTCGTAGCGTTTCAGGATCCGGCGCGCCTCTTCGAACGGCCAGGCCTTGCTGTTCATGGCGGCTTCGCGCGTATCGGACATGTTCCGGACTCCTTGGTAAGAACGCAGCGCTTCCTATTGCGGCAACGGCCAAGCGTCAATAAATTGCGCTGCAACGCCGCATTAATGGACGGAAAGAGGCCCATGACCGAAGTTTCCCACCCGCTGAGCCCACAGGACTGCCTTGTGGCGGTCATGATCGCCGTGTCGATGTCGGACGAGAACATCCGCACCGCCGAACTGGTCAAGATTGATTCGGCGGTCAACATGCTGCCGATCTTCGCCGAGTATGACGGCGATCGCGTGCGCGTCATGGCCTCCATGGTCGCCGACCTGTTCGAGCAGGAGGACGGCCTCGACGCCCTGTTCGGCCTCGTGCGCGACAACCTCCCCGAGCGCCTGTTCGAAACCGCCTACGCGCTGGCCTGCGACGTGGCCGCCGCCGATGGCACGCTTCAGGAAACCGAACTGCGCCTGCTCGAAGAGATTCGCTACGAGCTGAACATCGACCGCCTGCACGCCGCCGCCATCGAACGCGGCGCGCGCGCACGTCACCTGTCGGTCTAAGCGCCAAGCGCCCGAAATCACCGAAGAAATCAAGCGATGTGGGGATTCCCTGCATCGCTTTTTCTTTAAATCGTTCAAAGGTCAGGATTACCGGACTCGCAGGTCGTTAACCCCGTTGTATCGTCCCGCAGGCACAATTTTGCCGATGCGCTGCCATAGCCATTTTCTGGAGGGACCCGATGAACCGCATTCTTTCCGCCGTATTTGCCACGGCGCTCAGCATTCTCACCCCGATTGCCGCCCTCGCCGCGCCGCTGGTGGCCAAGGTCGACATCTCAAGCCAGACCATGACCGTGATCTACAACGGCGAAATCGCCTACCAATGGCCGGTCTCCACCGCGCGCAAGGGCAAGTACACCCCGCGCGGCCAATGGTCGGCCAAGTGGTTGTCGAAGAACCACAAATCCAGCCTCTATGACAACGCGCCCATGCCCTATTCGATCTTCTTCAACGGCAATTACGCGATCCATGGCACCAACCAGATCTCGCGCCTCGGCCGCCCCGCCTCGGCGGGCTGCGTGCGCCTGCACCCGGAACACGCCGCCGTACTGTTCAACCTGACGCAGCAGGTGGGCAAACAGAACATGCGCGTCGTCATCCAGAACTGAAAAGGTCGGGGGGCAACCCCGACCTACGCCCTCTCACGGGTGCGCGCCCTGTCCAATCCGTAGGTCGGGGTTACACCCCGACTCCCCCGGTCGACGGATCACGCGGCGTACAGCACGCCCCAGCGTTCGATCAGCTTCTGCTGCAGGGTCTTCGCCCGCACGTTCCAGCTTGCGCCCCCTTCCGGGCTCTCGCGCTCGTCCATGCTCAGCGTCGCCCGCCGGTCCAGATCGGCGGTAAAGATCGCGAACACCAGCTCCGTCCCGTCCGGCAGATCGGCAAAGCCCGCCAGCCCGCTGACAAAGTTCAGCGTCCCCGTCTTTGCATGCACCTTGATCGGGTGGTTCTCGATGACCTTGCGGTTGGCGTCCCGCATGGTGAATTCCTTCAGGATCGGCTTCAGCATCCTGTCGCGATGCATCGCCGCCAGCGCCGCCATCATGTCCGAGGCCTTCACCCGGCTGCCGTCGCCCAGCCCCGAGTGATCCACCAGCGCCAGCCCGGGCACGCCCAGCGACTCCGCCGCCCATGTGTTCAGCTGCGCCGCGGACTCCGACAGCGAGGCCGGCATCCTGCCCAGCCGCCGCGAGGTCGCCGTCAGCCCGACAAGCTCTGCCGTCAGGTTGGTGGACCACTTGAGCATGTCGTGCAGCACCTCGCGCAGCGGCGCGCTTTCCAGCTTGGCCCATTCCTGTGCGCCCGCCGGCATGGCATCCACCACCTCCGGCGCCTTCAGCGTGATGCCGTTGGCCTTGGCAAGGCTCTGGAACACCTCGCCCGCATACAACTGCGGTTTGCGCACCGGCAGCCAGCGCGACCCTGCCTTGCCCAGCGCCGATTTCGCCACGGTCCATTCGTCCCGCCCGCCCGCGTCGGCATAGGTGTAGATCGGCAAAGACCGTGACGCGACGGCCATATGCGCCATGCGCACGCCCGGACGATAGGTCTCGGTCCGCGCCTCCATCGACACGTTGTACCCAGCCCCCGCCTGCCGCCATTCGAAATGCACGCGGTTGTAGTTCAGGTTCAGCCCCGAGACCGCCGGGTTGTAACCCACGTGGTCCGGCTGCTCGGCGTCGATGCCGCGCACGTAGGGGTATTTCCCGCCCCAGACCTTGAAACCGCCCTTGACCCCGGTGATCCCCACCTCGGCCAGACGCTTCGCCAGCACCGCCAGCCCGTCCGTGTCCAGCGCCGGATCACCGCCGCCCGCCAGCACAAGGTCGCCCTGCACCACGCCCTCGATCACGCCGCCGGTCGCCAGCACCCGCGTCTCGAACCGGAAGTCCTCGCCCAGATGCGCCAGCGCATAACCCGCCGTCAGCGCCTTGGCGACGCTCGCTGGCGGCAGCCCCTGTTCCGCGTCATGGCTCTCAAGCAGCTTGCCCGTGGCGGTGTTCGCGACACAAAAAGCCACCGTGCCGTTCAGCTTCGCCGCCGCGATCAGCTCCTCGATCGAAGGTTGCGATGACTTCAGCAGGTCATCCTGACGCCCCACGGGCCGCAGCGACACCTTCGGCGCGTTCGCCATGCCGTAGGATGGCACCAGCGCCGCAGCCGCCGCGCCCAGGAAAAACCGTCGTGAAATGCGTTTGGTCATGGCACCGATCTACTTGATTCCGCGCGCGCCCCGCAACAGGGCAATCTCCTTGCCCCGTTCACGTTTTCGCCGCCTCCGCAGCCCCTGCCCGCAGGGCCGAACTGCTGATCCGCCGCATCGGCATGTTGACGAAACACCAAGCCGGAGGCACCGCGCCCCCCAAGGCCCGCGCCTCCCGCGCCGGCAGCCGCGCATCGGCATAGACCCGCGCCGCCTTGGACCCCAGCGCGCGCCCGCGCACCTCGGGCCGGGCGAGCACGCCCACCGGCACCATCTCCATGATCCCGCGCCAGTTTTCCCAACGATGGAACTGCGCCAGGTTGTCCGCTCCCATCAGCCAGCAAAACCGCACCTGCGGGTACAGGCCGGTCAAAGCGCCGAGCGTTTCGGCAGTGTAGCGCGTGCCCAGCCGCGCCTCGATGTCGCTGACATGAATGTGCGGGTGATCGACCAGAGCGCGACAGGCGGCCATCCGCGCCTCCAGCGAGGCAGGCGCATGCGCCTTCAGCGGATTGCCGGGGCTCACCAGCCAGACCACCGCGTCCAGCCCAAAGCGCTTCAGCGCCTCACGCGACAGGTGCAGATGCCCCTCGTGCGGCGGATCGAAGGACCCACCGAGCAGCCCGATCCGTGCCCCCGGCCGGAACACGCGCCGATCACCGCCCCTGACATCACCCTCCACTTGCGTCTTCCTCCGCCGCGCAAATCCCCACGAAACCTAGAGTTTTCGCAGGGACAAGGCAAGCGGAGGGCCTTGGCGGCCTCAGAAATCCTGCCAGATCGTGACATCGCCGATCAGGGTCTCGGACCGCGCCGCGCCCCCTTGCCCTCCGGCAGCCGCCCCGACGACCTTACGCTCTGGCCGGGCCACGGGCGCTGCCGCGCGCGCGGCGATGGGCAGGGCGTCCGCGCTGTCCCACCCCAGATCCGAGGTATCGGCATGAACCTTCACCGAGGCCGGTTTTGCCGCCTCTGCCCGCTTCCGCCCTGCCACCCCGACAGCGGCAGTCACCGGCTCCGTGCGCCGCGTCGCCCCCGAGGACCCGTCCCCGGACTGCGCGCCCCTGCCGTCGGTGCGGAACTGCGCCACCAGATCGCGCAGCGACCCGGCCTTGCCCTGCAACGCCCGGCCCGCGGCGGCGCTTTCGTTCACCATGGCCGCGTTTTCCTGCGTGACCTTGTCCAGCATGGCGATGCCGTTGTTGATTTCGCCGATGCCCTGCGCCTGCTCGGACGCGCTGACAGAGATATCCTTGACCTGGTCCGACACCGACACGACTTCCTGCAGGATGCTTTCCATCGCGGTGCCCAGTTCGGACACCAGCCGCACGCCGTTCGACACATTGGCACCGGACTCGCTGATTAGCGTGCGGATCTCGGCTGCGGAATCCGAGGACCGCTGCGCCAGGGCCCGCACCTCGCTGGCCACCACCGCAAAACCCCGCCCCACGTCGCCCGCCCGCGCGGCTTCGACCCCGGCGTTCAGCGACAACAGGTTGGTCTGAAAGGCAATGTCCTCGATCACCTTGATGATCTGGGCGATCTTGCCGGATGACACCTCGATGGCGCTCATCGCCTCGACTGCGCGGCTGCGCACGTCT
Source organism: Sagittula sp. S175 (assembly GCF_049800975.1). Classification (NCBI taxonomy): domain Bacteria; kingdom Pseudomonadati; phylum Pseudomonadota; class Alphaproteobacteria; order Rhodobacterales; family Roseobacteraceae; genus Sagittula; species Sagittula sp. S175. The sequence goes on along the minus strand of NZ_JBNAGB010000003.1, from coordinate 191,427 downwards.
TCCCCGCGCTGCGCCTGGTCGCGGGCCTGCCCCATGGCGCCGACGATCTCCTTGGCGCCACGCGCCGTTGACGTCACGCTTTCCGAGATCTGGTCCATCGCGGCGGCCGTCTGTTCCAGCGTGGCCGCCTGGTTTTCCGTTCGTGACGACAGCGCATCCGTCCCGGCCCCAAGTGTGCGCGCATCGGTGTCGATCGCCTCGGCGCTTTCGCGCAATTCGCCGATGATTTCGCGCAGGCTGTCGACGGTGCGATTGAAGTGGGTGCGCAAGGGTTCGTACTGCTCGCCCAGAGGCTCGTCGATCCGGCAATCCAGGTCACCCCCGGCAAGGCGCACAAGGGCCGAGCGCAGGATTTCCACCACATGCGCCTGCTGGGCGGCTTCGCGCGCGGCGGCTTCCCGGTTGGTCTCGATCTGCGCCAGATCATCCTTGAACCGGTTGAGCGCCCGCGCGATGTCACCGATTTCGTCGCCCGTCTTCGTCTGGTCCACGGTCGTCTCGAAATCCCCCTGGGCGACGCGCTCCACGCTTTTCGCGAGTGCGGAAATCCGGCGCGTCAGCAGGCCCGACACGAAAACGCAGGTTCCCAGCACCAGCAATGTCACGAGCGAGGATTCCGCCAGCGTGCGCAACAGCAGCGCGGTTTCCTGCGCTTCGACCTCTTCCCGTGACCGTTCCAGCAGCAGGTGCCATTCCTGCCCTCCGTGCACCGCCTTCTTCACGAGGCTCTCCACCTGCTCTCCGTTCAGGCCCGGCACGTCGGACAGGTCAGCCCCGGCGGGCGAGATGGCCTCCCCGATCTGGGTCAGGCTCGGAAGCATGTCCAGAACCTCGTAATCCGTGATCCCGGGTGGCAGCGACAAGGCGCGACCATCCTCCCCTACGGCGTAGATATAGCCCGATCCCTGCAACAGCGTGCTGTCCGACAAGAACTGCGCCGGGGCGTCGATATTGATCTGCAACGCGGCGACCCCGATACGGTTGCCCATCGCATCAAAGACCGGGCTCGCCACGAAATTGGCCGGTGCCCCGGCGCTTGGTGCGTAGGCGGCATAGCCGGAATAGCGCACCTCGGACGCGTCCAGCGTCATCGCCTCGCGGTAGACCCTGCCAAGCCCGGAGGACGCATATGGCCCGTCGATGAAGTTGGTGGCAAAATCCGCTTCCTTGAAGACCGAGTAGACCAGGTTTCCCTTCAGATCGAACAGGAACAGGTCGTAGAATTCGCCAAGCCTCTGGAAACTGCGGAACCCTTCGTGGAACCGGGCGTGGTGCCGACTCCAGCCCGACGTATCCTTGGCATTGACCAACAGGTCCTTTTCACCGACCGGATTGGGATTGTCCGTGATGTAGAGCCGCGTCAGCGTCTCCCCCGCCGCAGGCCCCAGCGCGTCCCACCCGCCCGAAAAGGCCGCGATCGCCTCGCGTGCAGAGTTGCTGGTGGCGAGCTGAAGCATTTCCTTTTCGATGGACGCGAACCAGACCTCCAGCTCGTGCGTCTTTTGCACCAGCAAGGCACGGCTCGTGTCGGCCCGCGCCTGAAAGAACTCCTCCGACCCCTTCACGTAGCTGTACAGCGACAAGGCGATCGTCATCACGATGGTCGGGATCGCCACCATCACCGGCAGTTTCCAACGCAAGGTCAGCCTTTTCCACGGGTTCCGGAGGAACGTCTTCTTTGGCTGCGCGGTCATTCCTGCTCTCCGAAGGCATGCGGTCGGTCGGGCCTGCGCGCCAGACCCGACGTGCGGCGACCACAGATATCTGCAAGAGTTCTGAACATCCGATTAAAGCCGGACCCGACGAGGCGATCATCTCTCTACAGCCCTAACAAGCCGTCACCACGTCTGCGCATTGCACGCAGGCCCCGGACACTATATTTCGCAGCCAAACCGGCTTTTCCGAGGGAGCACTCGACATGGCATCTTACCAGTACGTTTATCACATGGACGGCGTGTCCAAGACCTACCCCGGCGGCAAGAAGTGCTTTGAAAACATCCGCCTCTCCTTCCTTCCGGGCGTGAAGATCGGCGTCGTCGGCGTCAACGGCGCGGGCAAATCCACGCTGATGAAGATCATGGCCGGCATGGACAAGGACTTCACCGGCGAGGCCTGGGCCGCCGAGGGCGCCAAGGTCGGCTACCTCCCGCAGGAGCCGAAACTGGACGAAAACCTCACCGTCCGCGAGAACGTCATGCTGGGCGTGGCGTCGAAAAAGGCCATCCTCGACAAGTACAACGAACTGGCCATGAACTACTCGGACGAGACCGCCGACGAGATGGCCAAGTTGCAGGACCAGATCGACGCCGAGAACCTCTGGGACCTCGACAGCCAGATCGACGTCTCGATGGAGGCGCTGCGCTGCCCGCCCGACGACGCCAATGTCGCCACCCTCTCGGGCGGGGAACGCCGCCGCGTCGCGCTGTGCAAACTGCTACTCGAAGCGCCCGACATGCTGCTGCTGGACGAACCGACCAACCACCTCGACGCCGAGACCATCGCCTGGCTGCAACAGCACCTGATCGACTACAAGGGGACCATCCTGATCGTCACCCACGACCGTTACTTCCTGGACGACATCACCGGCTGGATCCTCGAACTCGACCGCGGCCGCGGCATCCCCTACGAGGGCAACTACTCCGCATGGCTGGAACAAAAGGCCAAGCGACTGGAGCAGGAGGCCCGCGAGGACAAGGCCAAGCAAAAGACGCTGGAGCGCGAACTGGAATGGATGCGTCAGGGTGCGAAGGCCCGCCAGACCAAGTCCAAGGCCCGTATCGCCGCCTACAACGAGATGGCCTCCCAGTCCGAGCGCGAAAAACTCGCGCGCGCGCAGATCATCATCCCCAACGGCCAGCGCCTTGGCTCCAAGGTGATCGAGGTCGAGCATCTGACCAAGGCCATGGGCGACAAGCTGCTGATCGAAGACCTCTCCTTCTCGCTGCCGCCGGGCGGCATCGTCGGCGTGATCGGTCCGAACGGCGCGGGCAAGTCCACGCTCTTCAAGATGCTGACCGGGCAGGAACAGCCCGACTCCGGCACCGTCGAACTGGGCGACACGGTGCAGCTGTCCTACGTCGACCAGTCGCGCGACGACCTGAACGCCGACGACACCGTCTGGCAGGCGATCTCCGGCGGGGCCGAGATCATTAAACTCGGCGATGCCGAGCAGAACTCCCGCGCCTATTGCGGGGCGTTCAACTTCAAGGGCGGCGACCAGCAGAAGAAGGTCGGCCTGCTGTCGGGCGGTGAACGCAACCGCGTCCACATGGCCCGCCTGCTGAAGGAGGGCGGCAACGTCATCCTGCTCGACGAACCGACCAACGACCTCGACGTGGAAACCCTCCGCGCTTTGGAAGACGCCCTCGTCGACTTCGCCGGCTGCGCCGTGGTCATCTCCCACGACCGCTTTTTCCTCGACCGCATCTGCACGCATATACTCGCCTTCGAAGGCGAAGCGCATGTGGAATGGTTCGAAGGCGGCTTCACCGACTACGAAGAAGACAAGAAGCGCCGCCTGGGGGCGGATGCCCTGGAGCCCAAGCGCCTGAAGCACAAGAAGTTTACTCGGTGAGGACTAAGATACTATGGTCGGAACGAAGGCCGTGCCGCAGAACGTAACGCTTTGACAATGCGAGGACGTTCCCTTTGAACTTTCGCTCTCACAATACGCGCAAGAAAATCACATCTGGCACATTAACTAAAAACGCAACCTTTACGCCTTGTTGACAGTTTGCAACAATGCTACGGGCGCCTGCGTCTACAGGAATCGGGCGCAAACTGGAGGTATTTTTGTCGTGACTACATCATTCGCATGGGCTCAGGTTCTCGAAGCTAGACGACTAGCTTTAAAAAATCCTGAGTATAACCGTATAGGGTCTAACCGGGTTCCAGAAGATGATCCTTCGTACAAAGAAAATCCGAATGCCGTTGCTGCTCGGATAGAATTCATTGTTGCCAACTCAATGATGTGATACTGCAATCCATCGACTTCACTAGAATAGATAAACAGACAGAATGTCTGATGGATTGAAGACCCGTTTAAACATTTATCTGAACGATCCAGAAGCTCTCGGATACGAATTAAGTATGCGAGCGTCTCGCATTGCTTTGGCCACCGCAGACATCCCACTAATTGAGAATGAAGAGGGCTTGGCCGAAGCCGTCTCCAAGTTCCAGAGCACCTGTAAAAACTACTGGACTAAACTTGGAGTGGAGTCGCCGAGCCATCTCAAGATATTCGGCAGCCTGTTGCACAGCTTAACGCAAGCAAGGGGTTGCAATGGTCAACGCCCCGTATTTTGGGGCGTCTTGCCGAGCGCCAAGGACACTGTGGATGCTAAAAATCACATCTTAGTAGACTATTTTCATGAGTATTGCAGCTTTATTGTGGTCTACGAAATGCTCTGCAGCACTCAGCGTCAGAGGCGTGAGCCATTGAAATTTGACCCTCTTAAGCCCCCTAGCAATCCTCGCTTCACTCGGAGCATGGTGGACTATTTACGGGAGTGGCCTGCAGAGCCTTTGAAAGGCGACAGAACCCCATACGATTTCTACATGGTGTTTAAAGCTATGGATTTGTACGGAGTGGAAACAAATTACTGCTAGGATCGCGTCGGACCAAGCTGGATTTGGTGCATGACTGGTTCGGCTTGGACACTAAGAAGCAAATAGCCAACGCCGCCCCTTGCCCCGACTCGCCAAACCTGTCATACGCGCCCTCGCTACCGTTACCCAGACTCGCCTCCCTGTCTGCCTTTCCGGCGACAGAGCACCGATTTTGCTCTGACCTACGCCGCCCCGCAGCAATCCAGCGTGCGGATATTCAAGGAGACACACGATGGCCACTGGCACCGTGAAATGGTTCAACACCACCAAAGGCTACGGCTTCATTCAACCCGACGCGGGCGGCAAGGACGTGTTCGTGCACATCTCTGCAGTCGAGCGTTCCGGCCTGACCGGCCTGGCCGACAACCAGAAGGTTCAGTACGAGCTGCAGACCGGCCGTGACGGCAAGGAATCCGCAGGCAACCTCGAGCTGCTCTGAACCGCGCCACGGGCATCTGCCCGATGCGAAATCTTCGGATGGTCCGGTCCCGGTCCATCCCTCCCTCCGGACGGAGGCGCAGCCACGAGCGGTTTCCCGCGCTCACGGCGCTGTTAACACAACGTTAACGCAATCGTTCTTGCTCCGACTCACCGGACATGAGATAAACTGGGCCTGCTAAGTTACCACTATCGCTACCTGTCTGCCCCATACGGCGACAGAGCAACCCGATACTGCTCTGACCGACGCCGGGCCGCTGCACTTCCGCGAGCGGCAAATGACAGGAGTATCCACGATGGCCACTGGCACCGTGAAATGGTTCAACACCACCAAAGGCTACGGCTTCATTCAGCCCGAGGGCGGCGGCAAGGACGTGTTCGTCCACATCTCCGCGGTCGAGCGTTCGGGCCTGACCGGCCTCGCCGACAACCAGAAAGTCAGCTACGAGCTGCGCGAAGGGCGTGATGGCAAGGTTTCGGCATCGGACCTCGAGCTGCTCTGAGCGGTTCTCATACGGGGCGCAAGCCCGCGATCAGGGGCCTTTCCGGGCCCCTTTTTCATGCCTGATCGATGGCGGCGCGGCCAAAGGTTAACATGTGGCCACATTCCCCCCTGTTTGTGGTCACGACTCGGGTTAACAAATCCTTGCACCGCTTTGATTAACACACCGCTCGCCGCATTAATCCCTTGCGCAGACTCACCCTCTCGCGTTCACATGGCGGCATGCTCAGAAACATTCCTCCGATCCTCTCGCCCGACATCCTCCACAGCCTGCGCGCCATGGGGCACGGCGATGTCATCGCCATCGTCGATGCAAATTTCCCCGCCTATTCCGTGGATTGCACCCGCGTGCACCGGCTCGACGGCATCCCCGCAACCGACGTGCTGGAGGCCGTCCTGACCCTCATGCCGCTGGATACCTTCATCCCCGACCCGGCCTACGTCATGCAGGTCGTCGGTGACCCGGACGCCGTTCCCCCGGTTGTCGAGGAATTCCAAGGCATTATCGACCGCGTTAGCGACAACCCAACCAAGATTAACAGCTCCGAAAGATTCGCCTTCTACGACCGGTCGAAAAGTAGTTTCGCCGTGATTCAGACAGGGGAAACAAGGCTTTATGGCAATATCCTGCTGACCAAGGGCGTCATTCCGCCAAGCTAGGCAGGGTCTGGAAATCCCCCTCTGGCGGAACCATGCGGGCGAGCATTAGTTGACCTCATGAAGGAGGTGCCAACATGGCTCGCAAAACAACCAAACCCCGCCCGCAACACCCCATCGTGACGAAGCCGCAGAGCTGGCGTTTCACAGACTGGGCCATGCTGTAGACGCCCGTTAAAGACCGGCAAGCTCCTGGATCTTTTCGATAATCTGATCCGCTCCCTTGCCATCGCGCAGCGAGGTGAAAATAAAAGGCCGCCCCTCACGCACCCGTGACGCGTCCCTCTCCATCACCTCCAGCGACGCCCCGACATACGGCGCAAGGTCGGTCTTGTTGATGACCAGCAGGTCCGACCGCCGAATGGCCGGGCCACCCTTGCGGGGGATCTCTTCTCCGGCAGCAACATCAATGACATAGACGGTAAAATCGGCCAGTTCCGGGCTGAACGTGGCGCTCAGGTTGTCGCCACCGGATTCGATCAGGACGACCTCCACATCCGGGTGCCGCTCGACCATTTCCGCCACCGCAGCAAGGTTGATCGACGCATCCTCGCGGATCGCCGTATGCGGGCAACCCCCTGTTTCCACACCGATAATCCGGTCCATTGGCAGGATCTGCATGCGCATCAGCGCCTCGGCGTCTTCCTGCGTATAGATGTCGTTTGTGATGACGCCGACCGACCACCGCGCCTTCATCCGCTCCGCCAGCCGCGCGGTCAGCGTGGTTTTTCCAGCCCCCACAGGCCCACCAATCCCGACCCGCAGCGGCCCATTCATCTTTGTCACGATTGAAACACCCTCGTTTCCAGAATTTCATGCCGCATCGAGGCGATATCCGACATGTAAGCGTTTGAAAACACGTCGCTCTCTTCGGCGACAGCGGCCTGCGCGGACACCTCCGCACAGACCACGGAAAGCCGCGCCACGATGCCCTGCGCCGCCGTCTGCCCCAAGGGCATCAACCGCTGCGCCGCCGCAGCCAGGTTGGCCACAACCCCTTGCAAATACAGGGCAATGACCTGCTCAGCGTCGAGATCAAGCACCTGCGCGGCCTCTCCAACAGCGACCGGCAGCAAGCGCGCCGACAGGTCCAGCGCCCAGACATCCGAGGTGATGCGGGCAAAGGCCTCCCCCTGCCGCCGCGCCTCGCGCAGCCGCTCTCCCGAGGCCGCATAGGCACCGCACAAGGCATCCAGCTCCGTCACGGGCCGCGCCCCCCGCGCCGCCAGCCCGATCCAGACCGCATCAGACCAGCCTGAGCCCGATGTCAGAAGCGCCGACAACCAGTCCTCTAGCCCCTCGGTATCGACCACGCGACGCTCCGCGCAAGCAGCCTCAAGCCCATGGGAAAATGCAAAAGCTCCAATGGGATAGGCGGGCGAAAGCCATTGCGTCAGGATCAGCAGCCGGGGATCAATGGGCATGCGCCGTGTGTCCATGCTCGTGACTGTGCGTGCGCCCATGGCCATAGGCCCCGCCCTCAGGCGTGAAGGGACGAACCGCCTCTGTGACCTCCGCCCCGAGATGCTCCAGCATGTGCCGGATCACCGGGTCGCGCTGGATCACCAAGTGGTCCGCACAGACCTGACAGGGCGTATGGCGATTGCCAATATGCCATGCCAGCCGCGCCAGTGGACCGCGCACCTCCAACACATCTTCCGCCGCCGCCTGAACCGCCACGCGGGTGCCGTCAGACAATTCCAGCGCATCGCCATCGTCCAGCGAAGTCGTATGCTCCAGGTCCACGACAAAGGCCGCCCCGCCGGTCGTCACCAACCGCTTTCTGCGCAGGAACCGCCCCTCGTAATCCAGTACGACGGCATCCAAAGACTCGGATGCCCCGCCGCGGTGCACAGTCTGCGCCAGTGGCAATTCGCTCATTTCACGACCTCGATCGAATGGTAGGTATAGGTATCGGTCTGCCCGTTCGCCGTGCTTTCGGTGAAATAGGCCAGCCCAAGATCCGGCAAGTAATTCAACACGGTAAGCCCTTGCCCATTGTCCGGGGCATAGCGCACCTCGATGGGGATCATCGCGTAGCGACACTCCCCGAACGTGATCTCGGTGGCCTCGCCAAAGCTGTACATCTGCATTTCCTGTTCCAGCGTGCCGCCTGCATTGACCAACACGCCAAGATTGGCGAACCCGCCCGGCTCGGGCAGCGGCAAGGTTTCGGGCGTCATGGCAAAAGCGTAGACCGAACGGCTGTCCATATCCGGCTTGCCCTCCACGATGTCGGTCCATTCCAGAAGGTAGATGCCCTGCCCCAGAAGGTTGCGATATACGGTGCCATCAGCGGCAACAAACGTGCTTTCGATCACGCCCGGCCGCATCTGGCGGAACGTCTCGAAATCACCGTCATCCACGCCAAAGCGGATGCCCGTGGCGAGGTCACCACTGACCGGACATGCCAGCGCGGACTGAGTTGAGAGCAGCGAAATCGCCACAAAGTTGAAAACCTTCATCTTCGTCTCCCCTTTTCCGAAAATAAACTCCGGATGCACAGAATTTTTACCTTGGTTGCGCGCCCTGATAACCAATCATTTACCACGGAGAATTTACCAAGAGGACATGCCGAGCAAACTGAACATATCCCGCATCTCCGCGTCACTGGACTCCATCCGTTACCAGATGGACCTCCTCAAGGCGCAGCATGACTGACTGGCTGGAAGTGCCGCGATCATGCGGCACAACCGAAGCCTTGCCACGCACATCCCATTGACGGAGGAGGACCCCGACGAGCGGGCGACTCCCCTGACGCCGCCGCCGAAACACAAACCCAACTGACGGGTTCAGAACAGGAAATAGCGCTGCGCCATGGGCAATTCCGTCGCCGGCTGGCAGGTCAGCAGTTCTCCGTCTGCGCGCACCTCGTAGGTTTCTGGGTTCACCTCGATCTGCGGCAGCGCATCGTTCAGTTTCAGATCCCGCTTGCCGATGCCGCGCGTGTTGCGCACCGCAAGCGTCTCCTTCGCCAATCCCAAATGCCCGCGCACCCCTTCGGCCTGCGCCGCCTCCGAAACGAAGACCACGGCCGAGCGTTCGACATTGCGCCCATAGGCCCCGAACATGGGCCGCGAGTAGACCGGCTGCGGCGTCGGGATCGACGCGTTCGGATCGCCCATCTGCGCGCAAGCGATCGAGCCGCCGATCAGCACCATCTCGGGTTTCACGCCAAAGAAGGCCGGGTTCCACAGCACGAGGTCGGCGCGTTTGCCCACCTCGATGGACCCGATCTCGTGTGACAGGCCATGCGCGATGGCCGGGTTGATCGTGTACTTCGCGATATAGCGACGCACGCGGAAGTTGTCGTTTTCACCGGTTTCCTCGGCCAACCGCCCGCGCTGTTTCTTCATCTTGTCGGCGGTCTGCCAAGTGCGGATCAGTACCTCTCCGACACGCCCCATGGCCTGGCTATCCGACGCGATGATCGAAAACGCCCCCATGTCATGCAGGATGTCCTCGGCGGCAATCGTCTCGCGCCGGATGCGGCTTTCGGCAAAGGCCACGTCCTCGGGGATAGATTTATCAAGGTGATGGCAGACCATGAGCATGTCCAGATGCTCTTCGATCGTGTTCACCGTGAAGGGCCGCGTCGGGTTCGTGGACGACGGCAGCACGTTGGCGTCACCGCAGATCTTGATGATGTCGGGCGCATGACCGCCGCCTGCCCCCTCGGTGTGGAAGGCGTGGATCGTCCGCCCCTTCATCGCCGCCACGGTATTTTCGACAAAGCCACTCTCGTTCAACGTATCCGTGTGGATCATGACCTGCACGTCCCAGGCATCCGCCACCCCAAGGCAGCAGTCGATGGCGGCAGGCGTCGTCCCCCAGTCCTCGTGCAGCTTCAGCGCGCAGGCACCGGCGCGGATCTGTTCCTCCAGCGCACCCGGCAGCGACGCATTCCCCTTCCCGGCAAAAGCCAGGTTCATCGGAAAGGCATCCGCCGCCTGCAACATCCGCCCGATATGCCAGGGTCCGGGGGTGCAGGTGGTCGCCAGCGTGCCATGCGCCGGACCGGTGCCGCCGCCCAGCATCGTCGTCAGGCCGGAATGCAGCGCATCCTCGATCTGCTGCGGGCAGATAAAGTGGATGTGGCTGTCAAAGCCGCCCGCCGTCAGGATGCGCCCTTCGCCCGCGATGGCCTCGGTCCCCGGCCCGACGATGATGTCCACGCCCGGCTGCGTATCCGGGTTCCCCGCCTTGCCGATGGCCGCGATCCGCCCGTCCTTGAGCCCCACGTCCGCCTTGTAGATGCCGGTCCAGTCGACGATCAGTGCATTGGTGATGACCGTGTCCACCGCGCCTTGCGCCCGCGTCGTCTGCGCCTGCCCCATGCCGTCGCGGATCACCTTGCCGCCGCCGAATTTCACCTCTTCGCCATAGGTGGTGAAATCTTTCTCCACCTCGATGATGAGGTCGGTATCGGCCAGCCGCAGCCGGTCGCCGGTGGTGGGGCCGAACATCGCGGCATAGTCGGAACGTTTGATCCTTGCGGGCATCGGACGGTGTCCTCTTCAGCGTTTCTTCAGTCCGCGGCTGGCCAGCCTGCGGGAATTCGATCGTGTGGCAGAGCGGAACGGCACCACTGCAGCCGAGGCGATCTCGGCCGGAGCCTTGCCCCTCAGAAAGGCCTCCGTCGCCTCGCCGTTGGCACGGGTCAGGGCGCGGCTCTTTTCATCCACCATCTGCCAGGCCTCGCTGGGCGGGATCGACCAGACCCCGGCGAAACCCATCATGCGCATGGAAATGACGCTGGCCGCCTCGGCGGCCATCATCGCCATGTTGACCTGCAGGCTCATCAGCCCGGCCATGTCCCCCAAGGGGTCAAAGCGCTTCATAGCGCGCCCATGACCTGCTGGTTGAAGCCATAGATCTTCCGCGCCCCCGAGATCGGGATCAGGTTCACCTCGCGCCGCTGGCCCGGCTCAAAGCGCACCGCCGTGCCGGCGGCGATGTCCAGCCGCATCCCCCGCGCCGCGGCGCGGTCGAAATCCAGCGCCGGGTTGGTCTCCGCGAAATGGTAGTGCGAGCCCACCTGCACGGGCCTGTCGCCGGTATTGGCGACCATCAGCACCACCACCTCGCTGCCCTCGTTCAGGACCAGTTCGCCCTCGACCGGGAACAGCTCGCCCGGGATCATCGCTGCCTCCAGGCCACCAGCCCCGCCAGGGCCACCAGCCCGACCGCCAGCGCCATCCAGCCTTCGGAGCCATGCGGATGCACATGCACCCCGGCCTCATGCGCCAGCACGGGACCCGCCATCATCACGCCCGCAACCGCCAGAACAACCTTTTTCATCTTACGCACCTTTCTGCTTCTTCTTGGTCCAAATACTCGAATCCCAAGCCCGCCAGATCCGCGACTCTCCGGGCATCGCGTAGGTCGGGGCTGCGCCCCGACTCCCCCCGCCCGCCTCAGCGGATCGGGTTGTGTACCGTCACCAGCTTCGTCCCGTCCGGGAACGTCGCCTCCACCTGCACCTCGTGGATCATCTCGGGGATGCCCTCCATGCACTGCTCGCGCGTGATGACCTCGGCGCCCGCCATCATCATGTCGGACACCGACCGCCCGTCCCGCGCGCCCTCGACCACCGCATCGGTGATCAGCGCAATGGCCTCCGGGTAGTTCAGCTTCACGCCACGGGCCAGACGCTTGCGCGCCACCTCGGCGGCCATGGCCACCAACAGCTTGTCCTTTTCGCGTGGGGTCAGTTGCATCTCGTCACAGTCTCCATGATATCGGCAAACCCTGCCCGGACAGCCTGTCCAGAGCGGGCAAAAGCGTCTGACGAAGGGCAAAGCCATCCTCGGCCAGCACCCGCGCCACCAGCACGTCAGGGCGCAGCAGCGACGCGCCCCCGGTCTCGGGCAACACGGCCCGCAGCGGCGCCAGATGCGCCTCCGCATCCGCGCCCACGTAAACCACGCAAGCCATCGCCCCGGCCCCGCCGCCCAGCGCCGGGCGCGCCATCTGCGCGGCAAGGTCGCCCTCCATGCGCAGGGCATCGCAATACAGCGGCGCGCCATCGCGCCAGATCTCGATCCGGTCATGCAGGCCCGCGTCGCGCAGCACCTCGCCCATGGCCGCGCGGCCAAAGATCACCGGCTCCACCAGCAGCATCCGCGCGTCGCCGGTCAGGTCCGCCCGCAAGGACCGCATCAACCGCGCCCCCTCGAACAGGATCAACTCCTGCGGCAACCAGTCCAGCCGTGCGCCCTCGGCCACGGTCAGCCGCGTCTCGACCCGCGCCCAGCCGCCCGCCGAGCGATAGGCCCGTTCCGCCGCCTGCGTCGTCAGCACCAGCCGCGACCCCGCGCCCGCCGCGCCGCTCAGCGACAGACGGTCGCCGCCGGTCAATCCGCCCGAGGTATTGATGCAGATCGCCTCGACCCCGTCGGCGCGGCGCGGAAACAGCGCCTTCATGCAGCCTTGCGTACGAAACCCGTCAATACAGGACAGCGCGCCGCGCGCCTTGGACGACAACATCAGCGACCCGATCGCCCTCGGCTGGACGCCCTCGGCGGCCCCGGTCGTCAAGTCTTCTCGCTGGTGGAAGGTCACGCAGGTCCCCGTCGTCTTCTTGCTCAATTCCTAGACGCCCCACGCAGGACGGGACAGCGATTCCCGGCAAAATCGCCCAAAACCGCGCCCAAATGCACAAAAATTAAACATGCATTAAAAAATCAGCCCAATATTTAATCAAAACCGGTCACGCCCGGCAAAGGCCCCTCTGGTCAATTGACCCCACGACCATCTCGTTATCGTGATGTCGCTACCTGCTGCCAATGGTCGCCAACAGACCGAAGGCGGGTGTGTGACGACCCTTTCGACTTGGACCTCATCAGGGCCGCCACACGGGATGCAACAATAAGCTGCGGGGGAGGATCTATGCGTTTGTCCGATCACGAACAAGCACCCCGCGAGGAGACACGAATGACCCGTTTCACCAAACTGCTCACCGGTGCTGCCACCGCCGCCCTGCTCGCAGGGGCCGCGCACGCCGAGTGTGAAGCCCCCATCAAGGTCGGCGTGCTGCACTCGCTGTCGGGCACCATGGCGATTTCCGAGACCACGCTGAAGGACACCATGGAAATGCTGGTGGCCGCGCAGAACGAAAAAGGCGGCGTGCTGGGCTGTGAACTCGAAGCGGTCGTCGTCGACCCCGCCTCCGACTGGCCGCTCTTTGCCGAAAAGGCCCGCGAGCTGCTGACCGTGCACGAAGTCGACGTGATCTTCGGCAACTGGACCTCCGTGTCGCGCAAGTCCGTGCTGCCCGTGATCGAAGAACTCAACGGCCTGCTGTTCTACCCGGTGCAGTATGAAGGCGAAGAAAGCTCCAAGAACGTCTTCTACACCGGCGCCGCGCCGAACCAGCAGGCGATCCCCGCCGTGGATTACTTCCTGAACGAACTGGGCGTCGAGAAATTCGCCCTGCTCGGCACCGACTACGTCTACCCGCGCACCACGAACAACATCCTCGAGTCCTACCTGAAGGACAAAGGCATCGCCGCCGAGGACATCTTCGTGAACTACACCCCCTTTGGCCACTCCGACTGGGCGACCATCGTGTCGGACGTCGTGGCACTGGGTGAGGACGGCAAGCAGGTCGGCGTGATCTCCACCATCAACGGTGACGCCAACATCGGCTTCTACAAGGAACTGGCGGCTGCTGGCGTCTCTGCCGACGACATCCCCGTCGTCGCCTTCTCGGTCGGTGAAGAAGAGCTGGCCGGTCTCGACACCTCCAACCTCGTCGGCCACCTCGCCGCGTGGAACTACTTCATGTCCGCCGAAGGCGAAGCCAACGCCGAGTTCATCAAGCAGTGGCACGCCTTCATCGGTGACGAGAAGCGCGTGACCAACGACCCGATGGAAGCGCACTACATCGGCTTCAACATGTGGGTGAACGCCGTGACCGAGGCAGGCACCACCGATGTGGACGCCGTGCGCGAAGCGATGTGGGGCCAGGAATTCCCGAACCTGACCGGCGGCACCGCCGTGATGGGCGTGAACCACCACCTGTCCAAGCCGGTCCTGATCGGCGAAATCCGCGCCGACGGCCAGTTCGACATCATCTCGCAGACCGAGCCGGTTCCGGGCGACGCGTGGACCGACTTCCTGCCGGAATCCGCGGTGCTGAAGTCCGATTGGAAAGACCTCCAGTGCGGCATGTACAACACCGAGACCTCGACCTGCGTGCAGATCAAGTCGAACTACTAAGGGGATCGGCGGGGCGGTTCACCCGCCCCCCACACCCATGAACACGCAGGGCGGGATCATTCCCGCCCTGCCCTTGAAGACCCTCCAGACATAGGCCGTGCCATGCTCCGAACCCTTCTCGCGGTTCTCCTCCTTCTCGGGCCCCTCGCGGCCACCGCGCAGGAGAGCGACCTCCAGACCATCCTTCAGGAGCATCAGGCCGACATCGCCAAGCCCTCACGGTCCTCGGTCGGCCCCGCCCTCGACGCGCTGAAGGCCTCCGGCCTGCCCGAAGTGCCCGCCTTCCTCGAAGACTGGCGCGACAAGAACGTCTGGTACGACGCGGACGGGCTGTTCTACATCGTCGACCAGAAGAAGATCGCCGATGTCACCACCCGCGATCCGCTGCCTTCGGTCGAACTGGCCAGCCTCACCCAGATCAAGCCCAACGGCGGCGTCCGCAAGGTCATCTCCGAGGCGCTGGTGGACTTCCAGCTTTCCGATCCCGACATCACCCGCCGCACCGCCGCCCTGGACGCCATCGCGCGCAACCTCGACCCCGCGCAGGCCGGACCGCTGGCTGCGTCCATCGAGAATGAACCGGACGCCGCGCTCAAGCTGCGCAAGGAGCGCCTGCTGAACTACCTCACCGCCCGCTACGGCGACACCGAGGAGGCCCGCATCGCCGCCATCGAAAGCCTGTCCAACGACCTCTCCGTCGATGGCCGCGCCGTGCTGTCGCAGATCCTCTCGACCAAGACGCAGATCGCCCAGACCATCCCCGAGGGCGTCAACCTCGCCCGCGTGCTGAAGCCCGGCACCGACCTGCCCCGCGAACAGGCCTACGCCCAGATCGCCGCCGTCGCCGACCTGCCCCCCGTCCTCTCCGCCTCCGACCTCAAGTCCGCGCTGGAATCCCAGGTGCAGGACGGCAAGATCGCGGGCGTCTCGATCAACACCCTGTCCGAGGCCTCCGCCCGCGAAGCTGCCTACGACCGCCTCGCCGCCGAGGGCAAGCTGGCCCCTCGCGCCACCGAGGACAGCATCACCGCGACCCTCGCCGCCTATTCGATCTTCGACACCTACGACGAGCCGTCCACCGCCATCACCGACGCCGCCCGTGCCACGCAGGACGCGGTGAACACCCGCGTCGGTGCATCGCAAGCCGCCGACCTCGCGCTGGACGCCGTCTCACTGGCCTCGATCTACTTCCTCGCCGCCATCGGCCTCGCCATCACCTTCGGTGTCATGGGCGTCATCAACATGGCGCATGGCGAATTCATCATGATGGGCGCCTATACCGGCTTTGTCGTGCAGCAGTTCATTCCGAACTACACCGTCTCGCTGATCGTCGCCCTGCCGCTGGCCTTTGCGGTGACTTTCGCCGCAGGCGTCGCCATGGAGCGCCTCGTCATCCGCCACCTCTATTCCCGCCCGCTGGAAACCCTGCTGGCGACCTTCGGCATCTCCATCGCGCTGCAACAGCTGGCCAAGAACATCTTCGGCACGCAGGCTCGCCCGCTGACCTCTCCCGCATGGCTGGACGGCAACCTCGCCTTCAACGAGGTCATCTCCATCAGCTACATCCGCATCGCCATCTTCGTTCTGGCTCTGCTGTTCCTCGGCCTGCTGCTGTTCATCCTGAAAAAGACCCGCCTCGGGCTCGAAGTTCGCGCCGTGACCCAGAACCCGCGCATGGCGGCTTCGATGGGCATCAACCCGGACAAGATCAAGATGATGACCTTTGGCCTGGGCTCCGGCATCGCGGGCATCGCGGGCGTCGCCATCGGCCTTTATGCCAAAGTCACCTCCGAGATGGGCGCCGACTACATCGTCCAGTCCTTCATGACCGTGGTCGTGGGCGGCGTCGGCAATGTCTGGGGCACGCTGGCCGGTGCGGGTCTGATCGGCTCGCTGCAAAAGGGCATCGAGTGGCTGAACCCCTCGAACACCCTCGCGGCCCAGACCTACATGATCCTCTTCATCATCCTCTTCATCCAGTTCCGCCCCAAGGGCATCGTCGCCCTCAAGGGCCGCGCCGCCGGAGATTGATCCATGCAGATCGCCATCCTCCCCGCCCCCACCCCCGCTTTCGAAGACTTGGTGAACACCCACACCGACTTTTGCGACGGCACCGCCCCGGCAGAAAGCTGCCACCGCCTGCCGGTCTCGCGCCTTTTCACCCCCGATATCACCGTCTGGGTGGCGCATGAGGGCGACGCCCTCACCGGCATGGGCGCGCTCAAGGTCCTCTCCCCCACCGAGGGAGAGGTCAAATCCATGCACACCCGCGCCGCCCAGCGCGGCAAGGGCACGGCGCGGGCGATCCTGCGCACCATCATCGACGCCGCCCGCGCCAAGGGTCTCACCCGCCTCTCGCTGGAAACCGGCACCAACCCGCTGTTCGGGCCTGCCGTGGCGCTCTACCGCGCCGCAGGTTTCTCCGATTGTCCGCCCTTCGGCGACTACGTGCTCGATCCGCACAGCCTGTTCCTGACCCTCGAACTGACAACAGCAGAGGCCCCAGCATGACCAGAAGCATGAACCGCAGCTTCCTCGCCCGGAACCCGTCCGTCATGTGGTTCCTCGCCCTCCTCGGCCTGTTCACGCTGGTCGCCACGGTACTTTCACCCGGCCTAGGCGTCGGCTTCATCTCGACCTCCTTCGTCAAGACGCTGGGCAAGACCCTCTGCCTCTGCCTCATCGCCGTGGCCATGGACGTGGTCTGGGGCTACTGCGGCATCCTCTCGCTCGGGCATTTCGCCTTCTTCGGCATCGGCGGCTACGCCGTCGGCATGTGGCTGATGTATGCGCGCACCGAAACCATCGTCGAACGCTCGCTGTCGAACCAGGTGATCCCCGCCACGCCCGCCGAGGTCTCGGACGCCATCGCCACGCAGATCTTCGGCGTGGTCGGCGCGTCGGAATTCCCGCCGATCTGGGCCTTTGCCCACTCGCTGCCGCTGCAACTGCTGATGGTGATCCTCGTCCCCGGCCTGCTTGCACTGGTCTTCGGCTGGCTCGCCTTCCGCTCCCGCGTCACCGGCGTCTACCTGTCGATCCTGACCCAGGCCATGACGCTCGCCCTCTCGCTCTACCTCTTTCAGAACGACTCCGGCCTGCGCGGCAACAACGGCCTCTCCGGCCTGCAAAACATCCCCGGCCTCTCCGACGTGTCCCAGGGCGTTCTATCCGTCTGGTTTCTATGGGCCTCCGCCGTGGCGCTCGGCCTTGGCTACGTCCTCTTCGCCTTCGTCACCCAAGGGAAGATGGGCTCCGTGATCCGCGCCATCCGCGACGACGAACGCCGCGTGCGCTTCCTCGGCTACCACGTCGAAAGCTACAAACTGTTCGTGTTTACCCTCACCGCCATCGTCGCGGGCATCGCCGGCGCGCTGTATTACCCGCAGGCGGGCATCGTGAACCCCGCGGAAATCGCCCCCATCGCCTCGATCTACCTCGCGGTCTGGGTCGCCATCGGCGGACGCGGACGCCTCTACGGCGCGGTCCTCGGCACCGTCTTCGTCACGCTCATGTCCAGTTGGTTTACCGGCGGCAGTGCCCCCGACATCAACCTCGGCGTCTACACGATCCAATGGACCGACTGGTGGCTGGTGCTGCTGGGCGTGGCCTTCGTCGCCGTCACCCTCTTCGCGCCCCAAGGCCTCGGCGGCCTCGTCGACAAACTGACCAAGTCCAGGGAAGCCAAAGCATGAGCACCCTCCTCGAAATGTCCGGTGTCTCCGTCTCCTTCGACGGCTTCAAGGCGATCAATAATCTTTCCTTTCAAATCGGTGAGCCCGAGCTGAGGGCCATCATCGGCCCCAATGGCGCGGGCAAGACCACCTTCATGGACATCATCACCGGCAAGACCAAACCCGACGAGGGCCGCATCTCCTGGGGGGACAAGAACATCTCCCTCCTCGGCCTCTCGGAATCCCAGATCGCCCGCGAAGGCATCGGCCGCAAGTTCCAGAAACCCACCGTCTTCGAGGCCCAGACCGTGCGCGAAAACCTCGCCATGGCGCTGAAGAACCCGCGCGGCCCCTTCGACGTGCTGTTCTACAAGAAGACCCGCGAAGGCGCCGAGAAGATCGAGGCCATCGCCGAACAGATCGGCCTCACCGATGAACTGCCGCGCGTTGCGGGTGAACTCTCCCACGGTCAGAAGCAATGGCTGGAAATCGGCATGTTGCTGGCGCAGGAACCGCGCCTCCTGCTGGTGGACGAACCTGCCGCCGGCATGACCCCGGCAGAGCGCGAGAAAACCACCGAGATGCTGGTCAACGCCGCGAAAACCCGCGCCGTGGTGGTCGTCGAACACGACATGGAATTCATCCGCCGACTGAACTGCCGCGTCACCTGCCTGTGCGAAGGCTCCGTACTGGCCGAAGGCTCCATCGACCACGTGACCTCCAACCCGCAGGTCATCGACGTCTACCTCGGACGCTGACTCCCGGTTTCTTCTTGGTCCAAAACCTCAACTGCCCCGCCCGACAGGATCTCCCATGCTGACGCTCGAAAACCTCACGCTCCACTACGGCCACAGCCAGATCCTCTACGACATCTCGATGGAGGCCAGACCCGGTGCCGTGACCTGCCTCATGGGCACAAACGGCGTGGGAAAGACCTCGCTGCTGAAGGCAATCTCCGGCACCCATCCCCGCTCCGGCGGCACCATGGTGCTGAACGGCTCCGATGTGCCCGCCAACACCCCCGCCCATACGCGCGCCCGCGCGGGCGTGGGTTACGTGCCGCAGGGCCGCGACATCTTCCCGCTCATGACCGTGCGCGAGAATCTCCAGACCGGCTACGCCTGTATCCCAAAGGATGATTGGAAGATCCCGGACGAAGTCTTCGAGTTGTTTCCCATCCTCAGGGACTTCCTCAACCGCCGCGGCGGCGACCTGTCGGGCGGCCAGCAACAGCAGCTTGCCATCGCCCGCGCCATGATCGCGCAGCCGAAACTTCTGCTGCTGGATGAACCCACCGAGGGCATCCAGCCCAACATCATCAAGCAGATCGGCGAGGTCATCAAATACCTTCGGTCCAAGGGCGACATTGCCATCATCCTCGTCGAGCAATTCTTTGATTTTGCCTATGAACTTGGCGATCATTTCGTGGCGCTGGAACGCGGACGCGTGATCCACAACGCGCCCAAGGACCAGACCGCGCGCGAGGATCTGCTGGCAAAGGTCTCGGTCTGACGGCCGGCCTGGGGCGGTCCATCCAGAGAAAACGAAAATCTTTAGGCAATTCCTGCGTGGAAAATATCAGCCCCTGCCCCCACGGCAGGGGTCTATTAACTGCAAGGGCTCATTCTCCGGCGCAACCAGGCTGCCCTTGAGGATTGAACCCCCATGTCAGAGACAGACGATTTCGAAGCCAAGCTTATTGCGTACCATCTGAACGGAAAAAATCAGGAACTTTTGAAAAAGGTCGGCGAGCTGCTCTTGCCGGAACTCGATACCGTCCTGGAACATTTCTATGAACGGGCCACCGCAGACCCCGTCGCCGCCAGTTTTTTCGAAAGCAAGGAGCGGATGGATTACGCCCGCAGCGCGCAAAAACGCCATTGGGAACGGATCCTGCGTGCCGAATACGACCAGGGCTACTTCGACTCCGTCGAACGCATCGGCCGCGTGCACGCCCGCATCGAACTGCCACTTGCAACCTATATGTCAGCCTACACCATGGCGACATCAGAGCTGATTACGATTTTTCTGGAAAAATCGCGGCGCGGTTTCATCAGCAAGAACCTCGCCACCATCCGCGAACAGGTCTGCATCCTGACCCGCGCCTTCGCGCTGGACATCGAACGGGTCGTCGACATCACCTTCCGCGTGCAGGCAGAGGCGCAGAATATCGCCTTCGGGCATATCAACACCGTCATCGACAAAATGGCCGAGGGCGATCTGACCCAGTTCATCCCCAGCTCGAAGGAAAGCGATTTCCCCGCCAGCTTCGATCCCGTCCGGCGCAAGCTCAACACCGCCGTGGACAAGCTGGGTCAGACGCTGGGCCGTGTTTCCACCACCATGGACAAGCTGCTGATGATGATCGACGGCGTCGGCGGGTCCACCAATGACCTCTCGAACCGCACCGCCAGCCAGGCCGCCTCGCTCGAGGAAACCGCCGCCGCCATCCACGAACTCACGGAAAACGTGGCGCAATCCTCGTCCAACACCAACCGGGCCAAGACCGTCGCAGGCGATGCTGCCCGCACCGCCGAGGAAGGAGCGTCAACCGTCTCCGAAGCCTCCGAGGCCATGGGCCGCATCCAGACCTCGTCGGACCGCATCACCCAGATCATCGGCATGATCGACGACATTGCCTTCCAGACCAACCTGCTCGCCCTGAACGCCGGGGTCGAGGCCGCGCGCGCCGGCACCGCCGGACGGGGTTTCGCCGTCGTCGCCGAAGAGGTGCGCGTGCTGGCGGGCAACGCCTCGGATGCGGCCCGCCAGATCAAGGACCTGGTGACCGCCAGCTCCGGCGAAGTCGCTTCCGGTGTGGAACTGATCCAGAAGGCCGCGCATACGCTGGAAACCATCGTCAAGAACTTCGACCAAGTCGCCGACCTCTCGAACGAGATCGCTTCGGCCTCACAAGAGCAATCCACCGCCCTGTCCGAGGTCAACTCGGCCATCGCCCAGATGGACATCGTCACCCAGCAGAACGCCGCCATGGTCGACGACACCACTCAAGCGACCGAACAGATGCGGCAGGAGGCTCTCAGCCTGCAAACACTGCTCGAAGCCTTGAACGTACCGTCGGTCGGCTCCGCGTCAGAGGACATGGCCCCCCGGCAATCCCGCGTGGCCTGAGGCACCGCCGGGCAGAGCAGTGACGCCCCGCCCGGCACGACGCACTCAGGGCAGCCAGCTCTGATACAGCGGGAAATCCGCGCCCAGCGGCAGGTCGACCGCCTGCCCGCTGCGCGCCGACTGGTAAACGGCGCTCACGAACTCCAGCGACCGTCGCCCGTCCTGCAAGGTCACCTCGCGCCCGCCCTGCCCCGCCATCGCCTCGGCCACAGCCCGCAGGTAGCCGACGAAGCCGACGTCGTCCGCCCGCACCTCTGCCAGAACCGCGTCCAGCTGCGCAGGAGTCACGGGCGACCGCGCGGTAAAGGTCCAGCCCGTTGCAGCCGGGGAATAGGGCGCGGTCCCTGTCTCGACCGTGACCCCGTCGAACATCAACCGCATCCGCGTCGTGTCCGTCGCCGCTCCCAGGGTCACAGAGGACGTCAGCACCGCCCCGCTCTCCATCCTTAGCGACAGCGCAGCGCAGTCTTCGACCTCGATATCGTTCACCCGCGTTGCCAGCTCGGCGTAGACCCGCGCCACCGGACCGATGAACGCCGGCAGGAAGTCGTGGATATGGATCGCATGGCCAAGGATCGCGCCGCCACGTTCCCCCGCCCATGTCCCGCGCCAGTCCACCGCGTAATAAGCGGCGTCGCGGTTCCAGTGCGTCTCGATCGTCCCGGCAAACAAGTCGCCCGCCAGCCCCGCCTGCATCACCGCGCGCAGCTGCGCCGTGCCCAAACCGTAGCGATACTGGAACACCGGAAACACCTGCCGCCCCGCCGCCTCGGCTGCCGCGATAAGCTGATCCGCCTCCGCCAGTGACGCCACCAAAGGCTTCTCGCAGATCACGTGCTTGCCCGCGGCCAATGCCTTGAGGCAGGCCGACAAATGCAGATGCGGCGGCAGGCAGACGTCGATCAGGTCCACGTCTGACGCCAGCACCGCCTCGAAATCATCGCTGACCGCCACCCCATGCGGCGTCGCAACGGCCCGCGCGCGCTCGATGTTCAGGTCACACAGGGTGACTACCTCGAACAGCTGGGGCAATTGGACATAGGCCGCCAGATGCTCTGACCCGATGCCCGCCCCGACAATCGCAACGCGGATCATTTGCCCTCTGCCTTCATCTGCGCCGTGATGGCGATCTGCATGGTGCGGAACGTGTGCTCCTGCGGACAGGCCGTGTAACTGCGCGCCTTCACGTCCTCCGTCAACAGCCGGAAATACGGCAGTTCCACATCCCGGCAGTCGATGTATTCATTCCGTGTACCGTTCACCAGGTAGAGGTTGTCCGTCCGGTGCGGCTGTCCGATGTCTGTATACTTCCTGCATTCAATCGTGCCTTCGGTGCCGAGGATGAACAGCCGCCCATCCCCCCAGGTCGGCAAGCCATCCGGGGTGAACCAATCCAGCCGCAGATACCCGTGCCCGCGATCCCCCACGAGGGTCATCTCGCCAAAGTCCTGAAAACCGGGATGCTCGGGCATCGTCGTGTTCTCGACCATGGCGTGCGCCACCGAGACCTCGGTCGAGCCGGTGAAATGCAGGAACTGGTCCACCTGATGCGAGCCGATGTCCGTCAGGATCCCGCCGTAGCGTTCACGCTGGAAATACCAGTCGGGCCGCGTTTTCAGGTTCTGCTTGTGCGGTGCCAGCGTGACCACCTGGATCACCCGCCCCACGGCCCCCGCCGCCACCAGCTCGGATGCCTTCACGGCGGACCGCACCTCGAACCGTTCCGAGAAATTCACCGACCAGATGCGCCCCGTCCGTTCGACACAGGCCTGCACGGCCTCCAGCTGCTCCAGCGTGGTGCAACCGGGCTTGTCGACCATGACGTCCTTGCCCGCCTCCATCGCCTCGATGGCCAGCGCGGCACGGTCGGCGGGCACCGCCGAGATCAGCACCATGTCCACGTCCGCGTCCAGGATTGCGCGGCGATCAGCAACCCGCGCAACCTCCGGAAAAACCTCGTTGAACTTGGCCTCGGTCACCGCCGGACCGTCCGTCCAATACTGTGCACACACCGCGCCTTGCGCCTTCATGCCCGCGAGCATCCCGAAGATATGCCCGTGATCGATCCCCAATACGCCCAGTTTCAGGCCCATTTCATACGTCCTTCAGCGATACGGTTGTGCCGGTCTGACCCGACTGTTCCAGTGCGGCGATCAGGCGGTGCACCTCCAGCGCCTCCCGCCCGGACACCAACGGCGCGCGCCCGTCGTGCACCGCGTCCATGAAATCCTCGATGACAAAGCGGTGCCAGTCCGAGGTAAAGGCCATCGGGTCCGCCCCCGCCCCCGAGGACGCCGCCTGCCCGAAGACTTCCGACCGGCCATCCTGCCAGTCGACGCGCAGGACGCCCGCCTCGAGATGCGCGGAACCAGCCGCAAAGTGCAGCGTGATCGTCTCTCCCCGCCCCGGAAAGCTGGCGGTCGTGGCGAACAATTGCCCCACCGCGCCGCAGCGAAAGCGCAGCCCCGCGCAGACGAAATCCTCTGCCTCCATGTCGTGAAAGCCGGTGGTGGCCGACATCGCCGTCACCGCCGCGACCGGGCCGGTCAGCGACAGCATCAGGTCCATCGTATGGATCGCCTGCGAAATCAGCACGCCGCCGCCGTCGCGCGCATAGGTCCCGCGCCCCGGCTCGTCGTAATAGGCCTGCGCGCGCCACCACGGCACGTTGACCTCGGCCATGCGCAGCGCGCCGAGCGTCGGCAGCACCCGCCGCAGGTCCGCCACCACGGGCCGCGCGCGGTGTTGCAGCATGATGCCCAACGGCACGCCCGCCACCTCGCAGAGGTCCACGAGGTCCTCGGCGGCGGCAAAGGTCCGTTCCACCGGCTTTTCCATCAGCACGGGTTTGCCCGCGGCGACAAGCGTCTCGACGATCTCGCGGCGGGCATTGGGCGGCGTCGTCAGGATGACAAAATCCACGTCCGACTCGGCGATCTCCTCCACCGACCCCGCCGCCGCAGCCTGCAATTCCGGCCATTGCGACAGGAAGGCCAGCCGCGCGTCCTCGGACCGCGCATGGACCAGCGACAGCTCCAGCCCGTCGCAATTGCGGATCGCGTCGCCATAGGTCTTCGAGACCATCCCCAGCCCGATCAGGGCGCATTTCATCGTGACTTCTCCATGGCTTGGTCGTCCTCGCCGAACAGGTGAAAGGCCCCCGTGGGCAGCGTCACCCCGATCTCCTGACCACGTTTCAGCGGGATCTGGTGGGCATGCTGCACCGTCAGCTTTTCCCCGTTCGCAAAGGCGCCGTAGATGTAGGTCACGGCGCCCAGTTGTTCGTAATTCTCCACCCGGATCACCTCGTCGCCCTGCCCGTCGAGCGAGACGCCGATGGCCTCGGGACGGATGCCCAGCGTCACCTTCCCCGCGCTGCCAAAGGGCACATCGCGCACCAGACCGCAGTCGCAGGTCAGCACGCCCCCCGCCAGCGAGCCGGCAAGAAAGTTCATCTGCGGCGCGCCGATGAAACCCGCGACGAACTTGTTCGCCGGATGGTTATAGAGGTCCAGCGGCCTGCCCACCTGTTCGATCCGCCCGCCGCGCAGCACGACGATGCGGTCGGCCATGGTCATGGCCTCGATCTGGTCGTGGGTGACGTAGATCATCGTGTTGCCGAGTTTCGCGTGCAGGTCGGAAATCTCCACCCGCATTTGCAGGCGCAGCTCCGCGTCGAGGTTCGACAGCGGCTCGTCGAAGAGGAAGATCACCGGCTCGCGCACGATGGCCCGCCCGATGGCGACGCGCTGCCGCTGCCCGCCCGACAACTGCCCCGGACGCCGCCCCAGAAGGTGGTCGATCTGCAACATCTTGGCGGCATGTTCGATGCGCTCGGCGATCTCGGCCTTGGGCATCCGCAGGTTTTCCAACCCGAAGGACAGGTTCTGCTTCACCGTCATATGCGGGTAGAGCGCATATGATTGGAACACCATCGACAGGCCGCGTTCCGAAGCGGGAACGCCGTTCACCCGCTTGCCCTGCAACTCGATATCGCCGCTCGTCGGGTCGTCCAGCCCGGCGATCAGCCGCAGCAGCGTGGATTTACCGCAACCCGACGGACCGACGAAGACGACGAATTCGCCCTCCTCGATCTGCAGGTCGATACCGTGGATGACATGCACCGACCCAAAACTCTTGCGGATTTGTTTCAATTCCAATGCGTGGGTCATTTCAGTCCAGTCTCTTCAGGCCAGTCATTTCAGTCCTGTCGTCGCAATTCCGGTGGTGATGAAGCGTTGCAGCCAGACAAAGACCAGCGTGATCGGGATCAGCGTCACCACAGTCATGGCCAGGATGTAATGGAAGTCCGAGTTGAACTCGCCCGCGAACTGGGTCAGCCCCAGCTGCAAGGTGTGCTTGTTCGGGTCCGAGATCAGCACGATCAACGGCCAGAGGAAGTCGTTCCAGCGCCAGATCACGCTGAGGATCGCCAGCACCGACAGCGCGGGCAGCGACAGCGGGATGATGATCCGCCAGAAGATCCGCCATTCGCTGGCCGCATCCATGCGGGCGGCCTCCAGCAGTTCGTCGGGGATGGTCAGCATGTACTGACGCAGCAGGAACACCCCGGTGGGCGTGGCGGCGGCGGGGATGATGACCCCCCAAAGCGAGCCGAAGATGCCGAAGGACCAGACCACGAAGAAGAGCGAGACAAGGATGATCGAGGCCGGGATCAGCAGCGTGGCGACGATCAGGATGGTAAAGGTCAGCCGACCGCGAAAGCGGTACTTCGACAGGGCAAAGGCCGCCATGGCGTTGATCAGCAGCGTGATCAGCGTCGCCGCCACCGTCACGAAGACGGAATTCGCAAGGTAGGTGAAGAAGTTGAAGGTCTCCTGCCCGTTCCGTTTCAGGATCGGGTCGAGGTAGTTCTCCACCGCGATGCGCATTTCCTCATGCGGGGTCAGCGCCTCCTTGGGCACCTGGAACACCGCGTCGGGCGCATCCAGCGTGACCACATCGGTCATCTTGCGCGTCGGCCCCGCCTTGGTCACCAGCACCTCGGCGCCGTCCTCGGCGCGGTACACCCAGACGGGTTTTTCATCCCCGTCCACGACCGTTTCGACCTGGCTCATGGGTAGCAGGCGCGTGTCGAAATTGTCCACCGCCCGTTCGGACTTGATGGAGGAAAACAGCGTCCACAGAACCGGGACGAGGATCACCAGCACGCCAAGGACAAGGTAGCCATAGGCCAGCACGTCCTGGATGCCGAACCGCTCGGCCCGATCGGCACCGCCGCGGGTGCGGGACAGGAAAGTGCTCAGGCTCATGCGGATCGCTTTCGGCAGGCGCGGACCGGGGCTCTGCCCCGGACCCCGAGGGTATTTGGATCAAGATGAAGGCACAGGCGCGGCGATGCGGAGAGTTGGGCCGCCCGGAGGAAAGGAGATTTGTGCATCACAGGTCCGATTGCCTCCGTGTCAGCCAGAGCTGGAAGAAGGTGAAGACGGCGATCACCACCGCCATCAGGATCGACCCCGCCGCCGCCTGCCCGTAGTCGGGCTTGTCGCTGGCAAAGGCCACCTCGTAGATGTTCTGCACCACCATGAAGGTCTCGCGCCCCGGGCCGCCGCCGGTCAGCAGGTAGACCTCGTCGAAGATCTGGAACGAGCGGATGAGGCTCAGGACGATGACCACCGTCAGCGTCGGCATGACCAGCGGCAGGGTGATGCGGCGGAACGCGCGGAAGGGCGAGGTCGCGTCCATCTTGGCCGCCTCGTAGAGGTCCGAGGGGATTGCCTGAAGGCCCGCCAGCAGGATCAGCATGTAGAACCCCATATGCGACCAGCAGAAGACGAAGACCAGCCAGAAGAAGGCCCATCCGGTCTTGGGCGTGACCAGCCAGTTGACCGGCTTGTAGCGGTCAAAGGCAAAAACCGCGTCGAACTGGATCGACAGCAGCATCAGCGCCGCCAGCGCCGCCGCCGCATAGATCACGAAACGCGCCGCACGCTCTTGCGCCACGGCCCAGAGCATCACGGCGGCCAGCGCCAGCCCCAACCAGACACTGCCCGCATGGCCCAACAAACTCAGCGGGTTCGCCCACCAGGTCAGCAGCGCCAGCAGCACCGCGAACACCCCGGTCCAGGCCAGCGACGGCGCCTCGCGTCCGAGGCTGCGCACCACCACGACCATCAGCACCGCCGCCAGCACCACCGTCACGGCAATGTCGAACCCGGCCATCCCGGCCAGCGACGTCAGCCCTTCGGTCGTGCTGCCCAGCGCGGCGTTCAGCGCGCCTTTGCGGTGCAGGACCCAGTTCCAGATGTTCGCGATCACCACCGGCGACAGCATCACCGGGTAGAAGAACATCGCCCGCCAAAACCCGCGCCCCTTGATGTTGCGGTTCACCACCAGCGCCGTCAGCAGCGCCGCGCCCACCATCACCGGGACCTGCAAGACCACGAACCACAGCGTGTTGTACATGCCGGTCCAGAAGTTGTAGCCCGCGTTGGTGCAGGTCTTCGGCACCAGCAGGTTCTCGCAGTTGAACAGCTCGGCGTATTTCTCGAAGCCCACGAAGGGCCGGTCGAACAGCGCGATCGACGAGCCGCCCGTCATCGAGACGTAGAAATTCAGGATCATCGGGCTGAAGGTGAACAGTCCGAAAATCAGCATGTTGGGCAAGAGCAGCGCATAGGGCACGCCGCCCCGCCCGAACCAGCTTTGCGCCAGTTCCACCGGGAAGCCCAGCAGATCCATGAGGAACCGCGGCACCTGCGCCAGCGTGTAGCTGCGATGGCGCAAGAGCCAGACCGCGCCGCCCACGCCCCACAAGAGCGCAAGCGCCAGCATACCCATTCCTGCCGGTGTCATCCGGGTCCCCCGCTTGTTGCGTTGCGTAGGTCGGGGTTGACCCCGACCTACCCGCGTGGCTCAGCGCGCGTTGGTTTCCAGTTCTTCGGTGATCTTGGCCAGCGCCTCGTCCAGCGTCAGCTCGTCGTTCATCGCGGCGGCGAGATACTGCACCGTGGCGTTGTACATCACGAACCCGTACTGCGAGCCCTGCAGGTCATAGGCCTGCGGCGTCTGCTCGGCAGCGGCGGCAGCCATGGCGGTGAAGGCCTTCAAAGCCTCGGCCACCTGCTCGGATGCGCCCGCGCCTGCGTAGTCCAGCCCCTCGGCCTGCAAACCGGCATGCGCCGGAATCGCGTAGGTCCGGGTGTACCACTCGCGCGCCTGCTCGGTCTCGCCCATCCATGCGACAAAGGCCGCGGCGGCCTCTTCCTTCTCGGCCTCGCCCGATTTGAAGGCCACCAGACCCGCGCCGCCCGGCATCACGCCGCAGCCCGCCGGGCCACAGGGGACCGGGACCACGGCCCAGTCGAACTTGTCGCCGACGTTGTTCTGCACGTTCGAGGTGTTCCACGAGCCGGACATGTAGAACGGCGTTTCCGCGTTGAAGAACAGCTCGTTGCCGTTGGCGTATTTCGCGCCCGAGATGGCGGGCCAGATATCCGGCGGCATCAGGCCGGAGGCGTGCCAGTCCAGCATCAGTTGCGCAAAGGCCTTGTAGCCATCGTCCACGATGATCTCGCCCGCGTCGTTGAAGAAGGCCGCGCCGTAGGACATGGCCGGCCCGGCAAAGCGGTGGCCCGAGCGGTCCATCACCATGCCCGCGTAGCTGCCCGTCGCGTCCATCACCTGCTGCGTGGCCTCTGCCCAGTCCTCCCAGGTGGCCCCGGCGGCGGGCAGGTCGACGCCCGCCTC
This sequence comes from Sagittula sp. S175, assembly GCF_049800975.1. Classification (NCBI taxonomy): domain Bacteria; kingdom Pseudomonadati; phylum Pseudomonadota; class Alphaproteobacteria; order Rhodobacterales; family Roseobacteraceae; genus Sagittula; species Sagittula sp. S175. The sequence continues at coordinate 162,480 of NZ_JBNAGB010000003.1, read as the reverse complement.
CTCGAACATGGTCAGGTTCACATAAGGTCCGGTGACCGTCATTTCCGTGTGGAACGCGTAAATCCCGCCTTCGGTGCCCGCGCGATACCACGGCAGCACGGCGCCATAGGCCTCTTCCCATGCGGCGGCGTCGACCGTCGGCGTCAGGTCCACGTAATAGGGGTGCATCCCGCCGAGGTTCGTCACGAAGGACAGGTCCGGCCCGGTGCCCGCCTCCAGCTGCAACGGCAATTGTTCGCGGATCACGTCGTAGCCGACCGCGTTCAGGGTGATCTGCACGTCGGGGTGGCTTTCCTGGTAGCGCTCGGCGAATTCCTGGATGATCGCGGCCTTGCCGTCGACATCCGAAATCATCAGGTCCAGCTCCACCGCGCCAGCGGACGTGGCCGCCATCAACGCCAGTGCCGAAACTGCAAGGCCGCGAATCGCGTAAACACGCTCACGAGTCATGTTCGTTTTCCTCCCATTTGTCTGCGCCCGTGCGCGCAATGGCCGGGTGCTGAGCCGGATAGTGGGTAAACGAAACCCATCGGTCAACCGGTATACCATTTGATCCTCACGCCACGCGCCCCGATTGTTACATGTTACACACATGATGTCCTGCGTTTCTTTCACACAGCGAAACGAAGCCTTTACCCGCCGCGCGTAAACCTTTGCGGCAAAAGCAAAGGACGCCTGCATGAAACTCGGCTTAGTTTCGGACAGCCTCGCCCATCTGTCATTCGAGGAAATGCTCGACCATGCGGCCCGGTTGGGCCTGGACGGGGTAGAGGTGAACATGGGCGGCTGGTCCGGCGCGCCGCATGTGGACCGGGCGCTGCTGCTGTCGGACAACGGGGCGCGCGACCGTTTCCTGCGCGATTTCGCCAGCCGTGGGCTGCAGATCCTCGCCCTCAACGCCATCGGCAATCCGCTGCATCCGGACGACCGGTCCCAGGCCGATTGCCTGGTCGACACGATCCGCCTCGCGGGCGCGCTGGGGATCGAAACCGTTGTGACGACCTCTGGCCTGCCCGCCGGGAATTCGACCGACACCTGCCCCAACTGGACGACCAATTCCTGGACCAGCGCAAACCGGAAAATCCTTCGGTATCAATGGGAGGACGTGCTCTTCCCGTTTTGGACCGGCATCGCCGCCCTCGCCCGAGAAAGCGGCGTGCGCCAGATTGCGATCACTCTCGGAGCCAACCAATGCGTGCACAACGTGCCGACCCTGCTGCAATTGCGCGAGGAGATCGGCCCGCAGATCGGTGCCAACCTCGACACGGCGCAACAGATGTTGATGGGGGCGGATCCCGTCCGCTCGGTCGGCGCGCTGCGCGACAGCCTCTACCATGTTCATGCCAAGGACGTGCTCCTGAACCAACCCGTGCTCGACGTCACCTCGCTCATCGACACCGGCAGCCTGCTCGACATCGACGAACGCGCATGGAGCTTCGTCACCCCCGGATATGGTCACAATTTCAACTGGTGGGCACGATTCTGCTACCAACTCGCCGCCGCCAGCTTCGAGGGGAACATCTGCATCGAACACGGCGACCTCGTCATGCCCCCGTTACAAGCGGTAAAGAAGGCCTCCTCCCTGCTCCGCTCGGTCATGCCCAATTCAGAGGCGCACGGATCGCAACAAATATTGCGAGATTGACTTTTTCACAACAATCGCAGAATCATCTTGAAACGACGTACCCAGCGTGCAACGCTTGGTATACCAAATCAATTTGACGCACGCCGGGCATGACCCGAAAACAAGGCGGCGCACATGGGAGGAAGACCAGAACCAACCAGGTTCCCTGGCCCGGTACGATTGTGCCGCGCACTTTTTCGCGCGACCGAAAATCTGCCAGCCACCAGCATCATTGCCCGGCCTGAACGGCCCGACAGAGGCCCCTCCGGGCAGGGGAGGAATACACTGCAATGAGCCTGCTCGAACTCCAGGGCATCACCAAAAGCTTCGGCGCGATCCACGCGCTGAACGGCATCGACCTGACCATCCGCCCCGGTGAGGCGGTCGGCCTGATGGGCGACAACGGGGCGGGAAAATCCACCCTGATGAAGATCATCGCCGGGAATTTCCCCCCGACAAGGGGCCAGATCGTCATCGAGGGCAAGCCGGTCCATTTCACCAAGCCCATCGACGCCCGCGACAACGGGATCGAGATCGTCTACCAGGACCTCGCGCTCTGCGACAATCTCACGGCCGCCGCCAACGTCTTCCTTGGCCGAGAAGAGCGCACCGGCATCTGGCCCTTCCGCAAGCTCGACCATGCCGCGATGACCAAACGCGCGGGCGAACTCTTTGCGGAACTCAAATCCGAAACCCGCCCCCGCGACCTGGTCAAGCAGATGTCGGGCGGTCAGCGGCAGGCCGTGGCCATCGCCCGCACCCGCCTCAGTGACCCGAAACTGGTGCTGATGGACGAACCCACTGCCGCGATCTCGGTCCGGCAGGTGGCAGAAGTCCTAAATCTTATCAAGCGCCTGAAGGACACCGGCCACGCCGTGATCCTCGTCAGCCACCGCATGCCCGACGTGTTCGACGTCTGCGACCGAGTCGCCGTCCTGCGCCGTGGCACCAAGGTCGCCGACAAGCACATCACCGACACGACCCCCGAAGAGGTCACCGGACTCATCATCGGAGCGATCGAAGCAGCATGACCGACACGACGCCTCAGCAAACCAAAGACCACGCGGCCATCGACGATTCCATCACCTCCCGGCAAGAGATCTCGGGCATTGGGGCGATCCTGCGCACCCAGCCCTTCTGGGTCTTCATCGCCATTCTGATGCTTGGTCTCGTCATGACATTCGTGTCGGACGCCTTCATGACCGAACGCAATATGTTCAACATTTCCCGCAACATGGCCTTTTTCGGCATCATGGCGCTGGGGATGTCGGCGGTGATCTGCACCGCCGGGATCGACCTGTCGGTCGGCTCTCTGCTGGGTCTCGCGGGCATCAACCTCGCATTGGTGCTGCAAGCGGGCTGGGGCGTGGAAATCGGCTTCCTCGCCTGCATCGGCACGGCCATCGCGGTGGGCCTCATCAATGGTATACTCATTGCATACCTGCGCCTCGCGCCCTTTGTCGTGACCCTCGGGATGCTCGCCATGGCGCGCTCCATCGCCATGGTCGTGTCCAACAACAAGATGGTCTACGAATTCGGCCCCGATCAGGAACTGTTCGAATCCATCGGCGGCGGCTCCATGCTCGGCGTGCCCAACGTGGTCTGGGTCCTGACCGTCATGACGCTCTTCTTCCTCTGGGTCTGGCGCTACACCCAGTGGGGCCGCTGGGTCATCGCGATCGGCGGCAACGCCCACGCGGCGAAGCTGTCGGGCATCCCGGTCGAAAAGGTCATCGTCTCGGTCTACGTTGTATGCAGCCTGTGTACGGGCATCGCCGCCTTCATGTTCATCGGCTACACCGGCTCGGCGACCAACGCCATGGGCGCGACCTACGAGCTGAACGTGATCTCGGCCACTGTCATCGGCGGCGCGAACCTGATGGGCGGCGTGGTCTACGCCCTCGGCGCGCCCATCGGCGCGGCCCTTGTCGAACTCATCCGCAATTCGCTGCTGTTGGCCGGCATCCCCGCGCTCTGGCAGCAATTCTTTGTCGGCCTGTTCCTCATCCTCGCGGTGCTCCTGGAACAGATCCGCAATCGAGGGGGCAAATAATCCCCCCGCACTTCATGAACCATGGGAGGTAAAATCATGAAGAAACTGCTGACGACCGCCGCCATTCTCGGCGCATTGACGACCCCGGCCCTCGCCGAAAGCCACGGAGGCTACACCTTCGCCCTCGTGCCCAAGGCGATGAACAACCCCTTCTTCGACCTCGCGCGCGACGGCTGCTACAAGGCGCAGGACGAGATCGAAGGCGTGACCTGCGAATACATCGGACCGGGCGAACATACGGAACTGGAACAGATTCAGATCGTTCAGGATCTCATCACCAAGGGTGTCGACGGCATCGCCGTATCGCCCTCCAACGCGCCCGCCATGGCCAAGGTGCTGCAGGAAGCCGAGGCAGCGGGCATCCCCGTGCTGACCTGGGACGCCGACCTGCTGGACGAGGACAAGGGCCTGCGCGCGGCCTTCGTGGGCACCAACAACTACGACATCGGCGTGGAGCTGGCAAAGCTTGTGCAGGCCCGCAACCCCGACGGCGGTACGATCTGCCTGCAGACCGGAGGCGCGGCAGCCGCCAACCACAACGAGCGTCTGAAGGGCGCGCGTGACACCCTCGCGGGCAAGGACATGGGCACCGCGCCGGGCGACGCGCTGACCGGCGAAGGCGGCTGGACCGAGATCTCGGGCTGCCCGCTCATCACCAATGACGACGGAAACGTCGCCGTCCAGGGCATGACCGACATCCTCGCGGCCAACCCCGACCTGACCGCCTTCCTGTCCACCGGTGCCTTCACGCAGTGGTTCGACAACGCCTATCGCGGCGCCGCAGAGCCCTACAAGGACAAGATGGCCGATGGCTCGCTGACCATCGTCGTGGCCGACACCCTTCCGATGCAGATCGCCCAGACCAAGGACGGCCTCGGCAACGGCCTCGTCGGCCAGCGTCCGTTCGAGATGGGCTACCTCGCCATGAAGATGCTCAAGGAGCTGAAGGAGGGCGCGACCCTGCAGGACCCGACCTTCACCGGTCTCGACGTCTGCTCGAACGACAATATCGACACCTGCGTGGAATAAACCCGCAGCAGGAACAGGCGGCGGCGCGGTCATGCGCCGCCGTTTCCTTTGAGGATACAAGATGAATACAGTCCGTATCGCCGTGGTCGGCGCAGGCTGGATCAGCCAGATCGCCTTCCTGCCCGCTGTCCACGCGGTGCCCAACGCCCGCGTCGTGGCCCTCGTCTCCGGCAACGCGCAGCGCACCCGCGAACTGGCGGACTTCCACGACGTTCCTGATGTCGTCCCCTACGAGGACTTCGACGCCTACCTCGCCGCCGGGAAGGCCGACGCAGTCTACATCGCCACGCCGAACTCGCTGCACGCCGACTACGCCATCCGCGCCGCCCGCGCCGGGTGTCACGTGCTTGTCGAAAAACCTCTGGCCACCACGGTTGCCGAATGCCAGGCCATGATCGAGGCCTGCGATGCGGCGGGCGTCCACCTCATGACCGCCTACCGCCTGCACCACGATCCGGGCACCGTCGCCTTCCTCGACCGCATCCGCGCGGGCGAAATCGGCGATCCCCGCGTCTTCACCTCGCTTTTCACCTTCCAGAGCGCGCCGGACAACCACCGCCTGAAAGGCACCCACTGGGGTGGGCCGCTTCAGGATATCGGTGTATACAGCCTGAATGCAGCGCGTCACATCTTCGGCGCTGAGCCGATCGAGGTGATCGCCATGTCCTCGCACGGCAACAACGATCCCCGCTGGACCGAAGTCCCCGAAACCACCGCCGTCACCCTGCGCTTTCCCGGCGGGCGGCTGGCGCAGTTCGTCTCCAGCTTTGGCACCGATGCGCGCGACACCTACACGGTCCTCGGGACGACCGGCACGCTGACCGCCGATCCCGCCTTCAAGTTCGACATCGACCTCGGCACGACCCTGCACCGCGAGGAACGGATCATCGCGCAGGACACCGCCCAACCCGTCGATGATTTCGCCTGCATGATCCAATACTTCGCCGATTGCATCCAATTCGGCCAACGGCCCGAGAACGACGGCCTCGAGGGTCTGGCCGACGTCGCGATCATGCGCGCCATAGAACAGGCTGCCGAGACCGGGCAAGCGCAGCGCCTTGACCTGCCCTCCCGCCCCTCACATCCCGATGCCACCACCCTGCGCCACCTGCCCCGCACCGACCGGAGACTCGTGTTTTGACCCTGACCGTCGACGCCCATCATCATTTCTGGCACCCGGCCCGCGGCGACTACGGCTGGATGCCCGAAGACGACCCGGTACTCAGCCGCCTCTACGGCCCGCAGGACCTCGCACCAGCCCTGCATACAACAAAAATACAAAAGACGATCCTCGTGCAGGCCGCGCCCACGACGCATGAGACCGAATACCTTCTCGGCATCGCCGACGCCACGCCGCACGTTGCAGGCGTGGTCGGCTGGATCGACTTCGAAGATCCCTCGCAGATCAAGACCCTCGAACGCCTCGCGAAGCATCCAAAATTCAAGGGTGTCCGCCCGATGATCCAGGATCTGCCAGACGACGAATGGATGCTGCGGACCGATATACAATGGGCATACAAAGCGCTCATCGACCTCGATCTGACCTTCGACGCCTTGGGCTTTCCCCGCCACATCCCGCATTTCCTGACGCTCCTGAACCGCTACCCGAACCTGCGCGCCGTGCTCGACCACTGTCTGAAACCGCAACTGCGGGCGCATACGCCCGACAGCCTCCTGCACTGGCAACGCGGCATGACGGAGCTCGCTAAAACAAATGCTTACCTGAAACTCTCCGGCCTCCTGACCGAGGCAGACTCCCCCATCACGGCAACGGACCTGCGCCCCTACACCGACCACGCCATCGCCGCCTTTGGCCCCGATCGTGTCATGTGGGGCAGCGATTGGCCGGTGTTGCGGCTGCGCGCGGAATACGCCGACTGGCACACGCTCGCGCAGCGCCTCACCGACCATCTGGACGCCGCCGCCAAAACCGCCATCTTCGGCACCACCGCCGCCACCTTCTACAGACTGGATTGACCATGGCCCGCTACGCTCTCGGCAAGACCGACCTCGAAGTCACCGACCTCTGCTTCGGCACCAGCGCCCTCGGCGACATGCCGGACACCTACGGCTATTCCGTCGATGAAGAGCGCGCATTGGACACCATCCGCGCCATATTCGACAGCCCCGTCAACTTCATCGACAGCTCCCGCAACTACGGCTTTGGCCGCTCCGAGGAACGCGTCGGACAGGTCATCAAGGAGCGCGGCGGCCTGCCGCAAGGCTTTGTTCTCTCTACGAAACTCGACCGCGACATGGAGACGGGGCGCTTTGATGCCGCCCGCGTCCGCCAGTCGGTCGAAGAAAGCCTGAAGGCCCTCAACCTCGACACCATCCCCCTGCTGCACCTGCACGACCCCGAACACGCGCGCGACCTCTCGGAAATCACCGGCGAAGGCGGCGCGCTCGACGAGCTCTTCAAGCTGAAAGACGAGGGCATCGCGCAGGCGGTCGGCCTCGCCATGGGGCGCATCGACATCATGTTCCCGATCCTGCGCGACCGGCCCTTCGATGCGCTGATTTCACACAACAGGTATACACTGCTGAATCGCGCAGCGGACGAGATGTTCGACTACGCCTACGACAACGACATCGCCATCCTGAACGCCGCGCCATTCGCCGGCGGCGTGCTGGCGAAAGGCGCGGACCAGATGAAGCAGATCACCTACCAGCCCGCGACGGACGAGGCGCTGGAACCCATCCGCGCCATCGAGGACATCTGCGTCCGTCACGGCATCGCTCCGGGCGCCGCCGCCTTGGGATTTTCCCTGCGCGATCCGCGCGTTACGTCGACGATCATCGGCGTGTCCAAGCCCGAGCGCGTCCAACAGACCCTCGACTGGGCCGCGACCAAAATCCCTGCGCATGTCTGGGATGAACTCGACGCGCTTCCCTTCGACACGACCGATCCCGAGGCCAACCGCGACTATCGTCCGGGTTGAAACCCGGGTCCGGGTCGGCGGGCGGGCGATGCGCTTCAGCGCGAGTCCCGTCCCCGACGCGGCCCGGCGGCACGGCGCAAATTGACATCGCCTTGCGACACGACCAAGCTTCCTTCGGACCCAAGCCCCCGCCCGAAACGGAGCCCCTCGTGATGAAACTCTTTACCCTCACCGCCCTGACCCTCTCCCTCGCCAGCGCCGCCGTGGCGCAGAACGACTGCGCTGCGGGCAAGACCCTGCACGACGGCAAGCTGACCATCGCCACCGGCAATCCCGCCTTCTTCCCGTGGGTGATCGACGATACCCCCGAATCCGGCCAGGGGTTCGAGGCCGCCGTCGCCTACGCCGTCGCCGCCAAGATGGGGTTTGAACCGGACGCGGTGGACTGGACGCGGTCCAGCTTTGACCAGGCGATCCAGCCGGGCGCGAAGGATTTCGACATCAATCTCCAGCAATTCTCCATCACGCCCGAACGTCAGGAAGTTGTCGATTTTTCAATTCCTTACTACAGCTCTGCCATGGCGGTCCTGACCACGCAGTCCGTCATCGACAAGGGCGCCGAGGCGACCCTCGACAGCCTCAAGACGCTCAAATGGGGCGCGGATGCGAACACCACCGCCGTTGCCATGCTGGCGCAGCTGATTGCGCCGAAGGTCGGGCCAAACCTTTACAACGACAACGTGGACGTGACCGCCGCCATGCAGGCGGGCCAGATCGACGCCGCGCTTTTTGACTTGCCGACGGCGTTGTACCTGTCCGCCGTGGTGGTGCCCGATGGCAAGATCCTCGGCCAATTTCCGGCGGATCGCACCGAGAACCCCGACCAGTTCGGCCTGCTCATGGCCAAGGACAGTCCGCTGAAGCCCTGCGTCGACGCTGCCCTGCAGCAGCTGATCGACGCCGGCACCCTCGCCGAGATCGAGAAAGCCTGGCTCTCCGAAACCACCGGCGTTCCGGTCATCGAATAACCCGCGCGCTCGGGTATTCAGCTTGTATACAGGCGCAACAGCCGCCCGAGCCGCTTCATCCCCTCGTCGATCTGCGCATCCTGCGCGCAGGAGAACGACAACCGCAGCGTGTTCTTCCCGGACCCATCCGGGAAGAACGCACCTCCCGGCACAAAAGCCACCTTTTCCTCGCGGAGCGACCGCGCCAGAACCTCGGCGGCATCCAGCCCCTTGGGCAGCGTCACCCAGACGAACATCCCGCCCTCGGGCCGCGTCCAAGTCACCCCCTCCGGCATTTCCCGCGCCAGCGCCGCCAGCATCCGATCCCGCCGCGCGCCGTAAACCGCGCGCAGCCGCGCGACATGGCGGTCGAACAACTCCCGCGCCACCCGTTCCGTCGCCATCTGGTTCAGCGTCGGCGAATGCAGGTCGGCAGCCTGTTTCAGCAGCACCAGCCGCTCGATCACCGGGCTGGCCGCGCAGACCCAGCCCACCCGCAGCCCGGGCGCCAAAGTCTTGGAGAACGACCCGCAATAGATCACCCGCGACGACTCGATCCCGCCCGAGCGCGCGACATCCGTCGCCAGCATGGGCGGCACTGCTTGGCCGTCATAACGCAGCGCCTGATAGGCCCCGTCCTCGATCACCGCGATCCCCAGCGCCTCGGCCCGCTCCAGCAGACGCAGCCGCCCCGCCGCATCCAGCGTCTCCCCGGTGGGGTTGGCGAAATCCGGCGACAGGTAGGCCATTTTCACCCGTCCGCCCGCCGCCTCGGCCTCGGCCTGCACCGCCTCGGGCGCCGCGTTCGACCAGACATCCAGCGGCACATACCGCGGCTCGCAGGCATTGAACGCGCCCAGGGCCCCAAGGTACGTCGGCCAGCCGACCATCACCGTATCCCCCGGCGTCACCAGCAATTTCCCAAGGTAATCAAGCGCCTGCTGCGATCCGGACGTGATCAGGATGTTCTCCGGCCCGCAGGGCACGCCGATGGTGCCCATGTGCCCGGCCAGCCATTCGCGCAACGGGCGATAGCCCTCCGAAACGGAATACTGCAACGCTTGCCCCGCGCCCGCGCCGGACAGCGCCTCGGCCATGGCGCGCGCGTAATCCTCTGCCGGGAAGAGCGCCGGATCGGGGATGCCGCCCGCAAAGGACAGGATATCGGGCTGATCCAGCAGCTTCAGCAACTCGCGGATTTCCGAAGCCTTCATCCGCTCCATCCGCCGCGCCAACAGGTCCGTCCAATTCATCGTAACCGCTCCTCCGAAGACCGCCGTCAAGGGCTACGCCCGCGCAATTAGGTCTGCAATACTTACCTATCTGTGAAACACAATCGTGAACCATTTGACAGCCCCGCCCCGCGCGGCAAAAGTCACCCCGATGACCACACGCCGCCAGATCTACGAGACCCGCCAGCGCCGCCGCGCCAACCTGATCGCCGCCGCCTCCACCGGTGCGGTCATCCTTGCGCTCGTGCTTCTCGTCCCCCTCGCCCCGGGGTGGGAAGCGGTGCAACGCGCCTTCTTCAACGGCGCGATCTTCGCCAAGACCTTTCCCGGCCTGCTCAACGCCTTCCTGCTGGATGTGGCGATCTTCGCGTGGTGCGCGCCGCTCATCGCCGTCCTCGCGCTGGCCCTCGCCATCGCCCGCGACCTGCGCAACCCTGCGTTCACACCGCTGCGCCTCGCCGCGACGCTCTTCATCGACGTGTTCCGCGGCCTGCCCGTGATCCTCGTGATCTACCTCGTGGGCTTCGGCGTTCCTGGCCTCGGCCTGCCGCGCCCCTGGAACTCGCCCTACATCTGGGGCTCGCTCTCCCTCATCCTGGTATACGCCGCGTATACAGCCGAGGTCATCCGCTCAGGCATCGACTCCATCCACGCCAGCCAGCGCTCTGCCGCGCTCTCGCTTGGCCTGTCGAACGCCGACACGCTGCGCTACGTGATCCTGCCACAGGCCATCCGCCGCGTGATCCCGGCCAACATGAACCTCTTCATCGCCTTGCAAAAGGACGTGGCGCTCCTCAGCTTCATCGGCCCGGTCGAGATCTTCCGCCAGGCGGGCGTCTACAAATCCCTCATGGCGAATTTCACCCCCTACGTCGGCGCGGCGCTGATCTTCCTCGTCATCACCATCCCCGCCACCCGCTACGCCGACCACCTCATGTCCCGGCAGAAACGCGACCGCACATGACCCGCCTGACGCTGGAAAACATCCGCAAGTCCTTTGGGTCCAACCAGGTCCTGAACGGCATCGACCTCACCGTGGACACCGGCCAGATGGTCTGCCTGATCGGCGCGTCCGGCTCGGGCAAATCCACCCTGCTGAAATGCCTCAACCTGCTGGAGCCCATCGACAACGGGCGTATCCTGCTGGACGGACAGGATATTTCCGAACCGGGCCTCGACCCGCAACCGATCCGCCAGCGCATCGGCATGGTGTTCCAAAGCTTCAACCTTTTTCCCCACATGACCGCGCTGGACAACGCGCTGCTCGCGCCGCGCCGCGTCCACCGCTTACCGCGCTCCGACCTGCTCCCCCGCATCCAATCGCTCTTCGACCGCTTCGGCCTCGCGGACCGGATGCACCACTACCCCGACCAGCTCTCCGGCGGCCAGCAACAGCGCACAGCCATCGTCCGCGCCCTCGCCATGCAGCCCGAGATCATGCTCTTTGACGAGATCACCTCCGCCCTCGATCCCGAGCTGGTGGGCGAAGTCCTGGACGTCCTGCGCCAACTCCGCACCGAGGGCATGACCATGATCCTCGCCACGCATGAAATGGCCTTCGCCCGCGAACTGGCCGACACGGTCTGCTTTCTCGACGCGGGCCGCATCCTCGAACAGGCCCCACCCGCCGAGCTGTTCACAAACCCCAAACACCCCCGCACCCGCGCCTTCCTCGCCCGCGTCCTGTAACCGCCCCCGCCATTCACCCGCGGTCTGGCCCCACATCGTGTTGGTCTGCTTCGAGCCCCAGTTGCTTGATTGCACCAGTGCAGCGAACGACCGCTTTCGTGTGGTGAAAAGATGCTATAGCCGATAGTTGATTAGGTCACGAAACCAAGGGCTTGCAGCTTTCCAAAGTGAATGCCGAGAGCGTCGAAGTTTCTGCGAAATCCCGAGCGATCAGTGCCGTTTGGCAGTCCCGTGGTATCGGCCCCGCATCGGTATTGGCGACAAACACGTAAATCCTGACAGTGGAGCCGTCTTCTCGCATGAAGTCGACGCGTCGCGCGATCAGTTCGGGATCAAAGGCAGGTTCCAGGTTGTTCCAGTTTTGCTGATCGCCACGACGTTCAAAGTATGACTTCGCAGCATCCCAGTCTTGCGCAAGCAGGGCGACAATCTCTGGCCCTGTCTCCGGCCCGGGCGAGCTATTGAGATCCACCGACTGCAACCGGCCTGATGAATCCAACGCCATGGCGTCATCTATGAAAGACCGGTCATCTTTGAAAAATGAATTGAAGTCCCCCATGACCATCATTCGAAAACGCCCCTCGGCGGCCGCAGCCGTCTCCACGCAGAGCAAGGCGGCGACTATCGCCAGAACTCGATAGATCATTGGGTGCACACTTTACCAGATAGGGGCTTTGCGCCAAATCTCTGGCACAAAAGCCTTCTGCCGCCAAGACCGCTCGGTCTTGAAAAAGCAGGACCAAAAATTCCGCAAGAACGGCAGTGGGGCCGCACGCACCGTAAGCATCGAATTCGAAAGCAGCCTACATTGCTTTGCCGATCAGCGCCCGCCATTCCTCCGCGGTCTGTCCTCACATCGTGCTGGTCCGCTTCGAGCCCATGTTGCCAGATGCTGCGCTATGCATGAAAGTCGGCAACGCGAATTGAACGCCCCTCCCTTTGCCCATATACAAAATACATGTATTATGTTGTTTCCGTCTTTATTTTAGTTCTGGCTGCAAATGCCCTCGTAGCATTTGGGATCGCCTTCTATTGGCAGGCAAAGGTCATCTTCACATTGTTCGGGGTCGCGAACTGGAACCATGCGTCTGTTCCGTGGAAAGATTTAGCCAACCCAAATGGCGTCAACAATACCTTCGGTCGTTTCATCGCAGGTGAGATTTTTCCCGAGTTACGGCGAAAATGGTCTAAAGCTGTTGGATATGTGGCGGTGAGTTTCTTGACGCTGTTTTTGGTGGGCGGTTTTGTACAGATAGTCGCCCCAGAATACCTTCCGTGAAAGCAGTTCCAGGGGACATCGCAAACAAAGCAGCCGTTCAACTTCTGTGATCCAACGGCGGTTTCGTCCCGCTTGGCCGACCACGTCGCTGTGCCCCTTCATCTTGATCCAAATACCCTCGGGGGTGTGGGGGCAGAGCCCCCACCGGCGTAGCCGAAGCGACGCCGTTCACAATCTCAGCGTCACCGCCGCCGCCCAGTCCACCACCTTGCCACGCAGCCCGCGAAACGCCACCGCCTCTGGCCCGGTCAAGGGCAGCGGCAAGGCCCCGCCGCCCCCCGCCAGCATCCCCGCCAGCGCCCGGCCAAAGACCGTCCCCGTCGTCACGCCGCGCCCATTGTAGCCCACCGGGCAATACAGCCCCTCGTCCAGCTGCAGGATGCGCGGCAAGTGGTCCGGCGTCATGGCAATCTGCCCGTCCCAGGCCGCCTCGAACCGCACCTCGGCCAATTCCGGATACCACTTGCGCAGCACCCGCCGCGCCCAGTCCACGCTGGCCCCGGCCTCCGCCGTGCCCTCGAGCCGCCCCATCGTTCCCAGCACCAGCCGCCCCGCCGCATCCTTGCGCAGGGACTTCATGACCAGCCCGGTGTCCCACAGCCCCTGCCGCCCTGGCAGCACATGCGCTGCCGCCGCGCCCAAGGGCTCCGTCGCCAGCTGCTGATAATGAATGACCGAGAAGCACCGCGCCACCTCGGGCCGCAATTCGGCGGAATAGGCGTTGGTCGCCAGCACCACCGCGCCCGCCTGCGCCGCGCCGCCGTCAAAGGACACGACCCAGCCCGCCCCGTCCCGGCGCAGCCCCGTCACCGGCACGCCTTCGGAAATCGCCGCCCCCGCCGCCGTCGCCGCCCAGGCCAGCCCGCGCGCATAGCCCAGCGGGTTCACCGTGCCCGCCCGCCGATCCAGCAGCCCGCCCGGAAAGGCCCGACACCCCGCTGCAGCATACATCTCCTCTGCGCCCAGCATCTCGACCGGGGCGCCGCGCGCGGTCCAGGCCGCGTGCCGTCCGCGCAGTCCTTCCAGCCCGCCCGCCGAATGCGCCGCGTGTAGCGTGCCCTCGCGCGTCGCCTCACACCGGATCTGGTGCTTCTCGATCAGTTCGAACACCAACCCCGGCGCGTCGGCGAACAGGTCGAGGAACGCCCGCCCCGCCGCCGCCTCCAGTTCCGCAGGCGGCAGCCACAGCCCGGCATTCACCAGCCCGACGTTGCGCCCCGACCCGCCCGCGCCGATCTCGCCCGCCTCCAGCACCTGCACCGACAGCCCCGCCTCGGCGGCGAACAGCGCGGTCGCCAGCCCGGTATAGCCGCCGCCCACGACCACCACGTCACAGCGCGACGCGACCTCCCCGGCAAAGCGCCCCGCCTCCGCCGTCTTTCGCCATAGAACCGCATTTCCCATCTGGTCGGGTTTTCCCTCGTTGACTGATGACGCGCCGTCACCGAACATGATCCCTGTTGTAGACAAAGTCTTTTTCGGAGGGGAAGCCTGTGCGTGCATTGTCCATCCTCGCGGCCCTCGTCCTGCCCACGCTGGTGCAGGCGCAGGAATTCGTCGGCTTCGACAAGGAAAGCTTCGGCCGCGTCGTGCTGAAACGCAACCAGGTCGTGGTGATCGACCGCGAGGACGGCTCGACCCCGGCCCTCACGCCCACCGCCAGCGAGGAACTGAACGAGCCCATCACCAACTACGCCCCCGAAAGCGCCTTTGCCCAGATGGGCCGCTCGGTCGGCCGCCTCGACATCCTCACAGACGCGGGCGTCTTTCCCTGCACCGCCTTCATCGTCGACGCCGACCACATCCTGACCAACTACCACTGCATCCCCGGCGTGACCGAGGACTCCCGCGTCGGCGCCACCCGCATCGACGCCGCGCTCTTCTGGGCGGGCTACACGCAACAAGGCGTCGAGGAAGGCGCCCGCAGCTACACCGTCCTGCCCACCCCCGTCGAGGCCAGCGAGAAACTCGACTACGCCGTCCTGCGCGTGATTGGCGATCCCTCCGAGGACTACGGCTTCCTCGAACTCGCCTCCGCTCAACCCGTTGACGGCGCGCCCTATTTCGTCGTCGGCCACCCCCTGGGCGAGGCGCAGCGCATTTCCCGCGACAAGTGCCGCGCCAACCGTCCCGCCGTCTCGGGCGGGCGTCTGCTGCACACCTGCGCCACGCTGCCCGGCAACTCCGGCTCGCCGGTGATCGACAACGACGCCCGGCTGGTGATCGGCCTGCACAGCTCCGACTCCGGCAGCGACGCGGTCAACATGGCCGTCCCCATGGCCGAGATCCTCGCCAATTCGCAGGTGCTCAAGGCCGCCATGCGCAGCGGCGTCGTCACCCCGACGCAGCCCCCTGCCCCCGGCCCGCAAGCCAACCTCATTTGCGACAAGCTGTATGAAAAGGCCGAGGCGCTCGACCAGTGCTACGCCTACGAGGCCTACCTCGCCACCTGCGCTGACCACCCCTTTGCCGTCCTGGCAAAGGGCTACGTGGACAACCAATGCGCGGACGCCCCCGCCACGCCGCCAACCCCGGTCGTCACACCTCCTACACCGACGCCGACACCGACTCCCAGCGTCCAATGGCCATCATGGTGCAGCGCCAGCCGCCTCAACCCGACCGAGTCGACGATCTGCTCCGACCCCTACCTCGCCGGACTCGATTCCGACCTGAACGCCGCCTACAGCCGTCCCGCCCGCAGCGTCACCTCGCAAAATCAGGGCGCTTGGCGCACCGGCACCCGCGACGCCTGCGGAGCGGACGCCAGCTGCATCGCCCGCGTCGTGCTGGACCGCATCAGCTACCTGCGCACCCCCGCCCCCTCTGGTGGGTCAACAGGCGGATCATCGGGCGGCTCCACCGGCACCGTCCCCGGCAACTACGAACTGTCGACCTCCTGCTACATCGTCACCGCCTCCCGCCCCTCCCTGTCCGAGGCCAAGGCTTTCATCCAGCAATGGTTCGGCAACGGCGCGGGCGTGCGCGTGTTCAAATCCTCGAACGGCTACTACGGCATTGCCGTGGAAACCGTGTCGAAATCCTCCGCCGACAGCCGCATCGCGCAACTGAAATCCGCAGGCCGCATCCCCGGCGACAGCTATTGCTCCACCGGCTCCCGCTTCGTCGAAGAAGTCCTGTGGAACGGCGGCACCTCTGGCAACACCGGCGGCGGCTCTGGATACACGATGTATATCGACAATACCTCGTCGCTGAACGTCCGCGCCGGACCCGGCACCGAATACGGCCGCATAACCGCCGTCGATCGCGGCACGCAGGTGACCGTGATCGGCTCCAGCGGCGACTGGGCCAACATCCGCGTGGGCGGTACAACCGGCTGGGTCTCGGCCAAGTACCTCAGCAGTTCGAAACCCTCCGCGCAGCGCCAGTGCTACGCCACGGTGACCAACCTCAACCCCTACAGCAGCCGCACCCGCGCCGATGGCTCGGGCTACCTCAACGTCCGCTCCCAGCCCTCGACACGGTCCGCCATCGTGTCGGAAACCTACCTCGGCGACACCATGCGCGTGTACGCCCAATCGAACGGCTGGGCGCAGGTCAGCTGCGTGCAGGGGCAATGCCTGCGCCCCTACAACGGCTCCGGCTCGGCCACGGGCTGGGCCTCGGCCAAGTACCTCGCCGTGCGCTGCAACTAAGGCCCAAAAGGAGACCCGCCATGAAGATCCTCAAGACGGCCACCATCCTCGCGACACTGGCGACACCGCTCGCCGCACAGGACCCCTCGATCCTGATCGACCTCGACGTCTCCCTGAACGGGATGCCCCTGCCCAACGATGCCACGCACGCCGAAAGCGAAGCCTACGCCGTGCTGGAAAAATACTGCGCGGGCTGCCACCAGCAGGGCGCATTGAAGGACGGGCTGACCAACCCGAAATCCGGCTTCGGCCATGTCCTCGACACGCGCCGCCTTGCGCAGGACCCGAAATTCATCGCCGCGGGCGACCCGGCAAAATCCAAGCTGTATCAAGTCATTGCCGGTGGCGCCCCCGCCATGCCCGACAATTGCTGGGACCCGTCCTGCACCCCCACAGCCGACGAGCTGGCCGCGTTGGAAACATGGATCACCGCGCTGGGTGAGGCCGCGCCCGAGGCGCGCAAGTTCGTCTCGCTGACGCAGACCTATGAGGCCGCGCTGAGGGACCTCGAAACCCAGCCTACCAACCGCCGCGAACGCATCCGCTATGTCTCCATGCGCCCGCTGTGGAACGATTCCGAGGTCACGCAGGAAACCTACGACGCCTATCTCGCCGCCACGGTGAAACTGCTCAACGCCCTGTCCTTCAACCCGAACGTCTACCGGTTCGAGAAGGTCGAGGATCAGGGCTTTCTCCTGCGTGTCTTCCTGCCCGACCTGAACTGGACGCCCGACACATGGACCCTGCTGGAGGACGCCTATCCCTACGGCATGATGTCCGACACCGATCCGCATCTGTCGACGCTGCAAAGCCTCACCGGCGCGCGCATTCCCGTCCTGCGCGCCGACTGGCTGGCGGCGAACGCCTCTGCCGCGCCTTTGTACTATGACGTCCTCGGCCTTGCGGACACCTTGCAAGGCCTGCAACAGCAGCTTGGCTTCAACATGCGCGACAACATCCTGAACGAACAGGTGGTGCGCGCGGGCTTTCAGGATTCGGGCGTGTCCACCAACAACCGCCTGATCGAACGCCACCCCCTCGGGACGGGCATGTTCTGGACATCGTACGATTTTTCCGGCTCCAAGGGGCGGCAAAGCTTCTTTGAATACCCGCTCGGCCCCGTCTCGGCCCATGGCGAGGAGCTGTCCTTCCACGAAGACGGCGGCGAGTCGATCTTCACCCTGCCGAACGGCTTTCACGCCTATTACCTGAACACCACCGACGGCACGCGCCTGAACGTCGGCCCGACCTCCATCGTGCGCGACACCGATTACCCGGACGGCACGGGCGAGGTCATCAACGGCATCTCCTGCATGTCCTGCCATTCCAAGGGGATACGCCTGAACGACGACCACGTCCGCGAAGTCGCCCTGAACAACCTCGCCCTGCCGCCCTCGGTCCGCCAGACCGTCGACGCGATCTACCCGGGGCGCGAGGTGGTGAACGACTACTTCCAGAAGGACATGGACGCCTTCTTTGCCACTTTGGAAAAGGCGGGCATCCCGGCGGATACCAAGGCCGCCGGGCTGGAGCCAATCCGTGGCCTCTTTGTATACCACGTCGATTACTTCATCGACTTCGAGCAGGCCGCGAACGAGCTGGGACTGACGGCAGAGGAAATGCGCGCCCGCATGGCCTTTGCCGGGTCGGAAAATGCCTCCCTGCTGACCCGCCTTGACGTCTCGCCCATCGCGCGCGACGAATGGACCGCCGTCTACCCGGTGCTGCTGGAAAAGCTGACCGACTACCGCCCGATGCAGACCGGCCACCGCACCACGGCGGCCCTGTCGCATTCGGTGAAGCAGGTGGTCCAGGGCACGCCCTATGACACCACCGGAACGGCGCAGGCGACGCCCATCGTCACCCATGCCGACGCCCGAATAGCGGGGCAAACCTATGATCCGCAACAGCATTCCGTCGCCACCCGCAGCCACCTGACCGTCTACACGGACAAGCCCACCTACAAGGTCGGCGACCCCCTCCGCGTCTTCATCGAACCGCGCCACGACTGCCGCCTGACGCTGATCTCCATCGACGACGACCACGATTCATGCGTTTTGTACCCCTTCCCCGGGCTGCCCGATGTGGTGATCCCGGGCGGTACACAATATGTATTCCCGCCGCAGGGGGCGCTGCGCACCTCCGAACCGGGGCTGGAGACCATCCTCGCAATCTGCAACGGCTCCGACGCCGCCATCAAGGCCGAGCGCAGCGGCACCAACACCGTCTCCTGCTCCGCCTCGCACCAGCCGCTGTCCAAGGAAACCTACACCGGCCTCGTCACCGAGACGCTGATCCTCGACCTCAACCCCGGCGGCGGCGACGACCTGAAAACCGCGTCCGGCGCCGACTACCGCGCCGTCTCATCCCACAACCCCGACGTGACAAAGGCGCAGATCAGCGTCACCGTCACCTCGAACTGAGGGCCCCGCCATGCGCCTCGCGACCCTCCTCCTCGCCCTCGCCCTCCCCGCCACCGCGCAGGAGGCCGAGATCTTCATCCCCGGGCGCACCACCCTCGCGCCCGCGCCCCAGCAACAACAGCCGCAAAACGCCCTCGCCCGCTGCCTCGCCAATCCCGACGCCACCACCTGCGCCGGGGCCACCCTCGCCCCCGATGGCGTCGTCACGGAATCCACCGCCTCGGACGTGCAGTTCGAAACCCTCGTGCTGGACCTCAACGCGGGCACCGTGACCTCGACCCCGACACCGCCCGCGCAGCCCACCAACTACACGACCCAGCCGACCACCGGCACCACCGCCCTCCCCTCCGTCGCCATCACGATCGAGTTCGACTTCGACTCCGACCGCATCCGCGCCGACCAGTCGGGCAAGCTGTCGACGATCGTCGCGGCCCTCTCCGACCCGGCCCTCGCGGGCACCTCCTACGCCGTCATCGGCCACACCGATGCAAAGGGCAGCGCAGGTTACAACTGCGACCTCTCGCTCCGCCGCGCCGCCTCGGTCACGCGCGCCCTCGACGCCGCCTATGTCACCCTGCCGCTCTACCCCGTGGGCTTCGGCGAGCACGTCCTCAAGGACGTCTACAACCCCAACGCCCCCGCCAACCGCCGCGTCACCTTCATGCGGTTGCCCGACCAGCCGGGGGCCGTTCTTCAGACCACCGCCGCCGTCTGCCGCTATTGATGCAACAACCTGTTTGCGCACCGCCCAGTTGACAAGACAATCATAAGGCGTTGATCTTCCCGGACGAAAAACAACCAGTGAAAGGGGTAGACATGAGCGCGATGGATCGCACCTTCGAAGAGCAATCGAATACCGCACCGGGCCGCTTCCTGACCTTCCGTCTTGCCCGTGTTCAGGCCAAACTGAACGCCCAGTCCTCGCGCATCCTCAAGGAACACGCCGGGATCACCCTCACCCAATGGCGCCTGATCTCGCTGATCGGGGCAGCCGGGCGCACCACCGCCGCGCATCTGTCGCGCGAAGTCGCCATGGACAAGGGGCTGATCTCCCGCAATATCAAGACGATGGTCTCTGACGGCTGGGTCCGCATCACCGTCGACCCCGAGGACAACCGCGCCCAGCATCTCGAACTGACGGACACGGGCATGGCCATCTTCCTCGACACGCTGCCCCGGATGCGCGCGCGTCAGGACCAGCTGCGCGCCCTCTTCGATCACGAGGAAGAGGCCATCTTCAACCGCGCCCTGGACAAGCTCGACCGCGTTGCCGACGACCGCGACTATGGCTGAGGCGACACATTAACCTATTTTTCTGCGCCCTGCCGAAAACGGTTAACAACCGGCCGGAAAACCACGTGAAACCGGCCGGTTCTGCCCTTAACGGGCGGAAACCCTGGTAAATATCTCCTGAAACCCTTGTGCACACACCGCCGCGCACCCCCACCAATGGTAGGCGCGCGTTGCGTAAACCCTTGCGAACGCTGCATTAATTTCAAAAATCTTAACGCTGGATTGCAAGAGTCGCGCCGCAAATGCGCATCGCCGCTTGCGGAAATCCTTGCAAAACACATCATCGTCACCCATCAAGCCAAGACAGCTATTCGGGAAATGACGCCATGGCCAGCCGTCCCACCATCACCGACCTCGCCCGCGAGGCGCAGGTTTCCGTCGCAACCGTCGACCGCGTGTTGAACGGGCGCGCCAAGGTGCGCGAGGAAACCGCCCGCCGGGTCTACGAGGCAGCGCAGCGCATCGGCTACCACGCCGCCGCGCTGATCGGGCAACGCATGATGGCCGACCTGCCGGAAATCCGCTTCGGCGTCGTCTTCAACAAGGAACGCCAGCCCTTCTATCAGGACTTCCGCGACCAGATGGAGGCCGCCATCGCCCGCGCCACCGGCATCCGGGGCCGCATGATCGTCGAATTCGCGCCGTCGCAAAGCCCCACGGATTTCGCCGAACTGATCGAGAAAGTCTCGCACCGCGCCGACGCCATCGCCGCCACGGCCGTCAATCACATGCAGGTGACCGACACCATCACCCGCATTCAGGAACGCGGCGTGCCCTGCTTCTCGCTGCTCAATGACTTCGCCCAGGGCGTGCGGCAATCCTACATTGGAATCAACAACATGAAGGCCGGTCGCGTGGCCGGTCACATGCTGGCAAAGTCGATTTCAAAGCCCGGAAAGATCGCCGTTTTCGTCGGCGGCTTCCGCTGGCACGGCCACGAACTGCGCGAGACCGGCTTCCGCTCCTACTTCCGCGAACACGGGCCGGACTTCCAGATCCTCGACACTTTGGTGAACCTCGAAACCCGGCAACTGACCTACGAGGCGACGCTGGAACTGCTGCAACGCCACCCCGATTTGCGCGGTCTTTACTGTGCCGGGGGCGGGATGGAGGGCGCCATCGCCGCCCTGCGCGAGGCGCGGCAACCGGGCGAGGTTTCGCTCGTCGTGCATGAATTCACCGCCGAAAGCCGCGCCGCGCTGGCAGATCGCTTTGCCGAGATGGTCATCGCCACGCCGCTGCAACAGCTCTGCGAGGCCTGCGTCGGGCTGGTCACCGAGACCCTGC
Organism: Sagittula sp. S175; assembly: GCF_049800975.1. NCBI lineage: Bacteria > Pseudomonadati > Pseudomonadota > Alphaproteobacteria > Rhodobacterales > Roseobacteraceae > Sagittula > Sagittula sp. S175. The sequence continues at coordinate 141,029 of NZ_JBNAGB010000003.1, read as the reverse complement.
AATCCGGCGCGCCCTCCACGCCCGGCCAGCTTTTCCTGCGCCCCGATCTTTACCTCCCGGAGTCTGTCTAGCGCTATCAGATCCGCCCTCGCGCATCTCTCATACATGAGAGGAAACGCCCGGGTGCCGTTGACCGGAGGCCTCATGATCCGTCAGGTATCCCGTCAATGAGGCGGCTCCCCCGGGATGCTGCGGGAGATTCTGTTTCAAGGGCTATGACATGACCAAACCCCTCGACGTCATCACGATCGGGCGGTCCTCGGTGGACCTTTACGGCGCGCAGGTGGGCGGCCGGCTCGAAGACATGGCCAGCTTCAACAAGTACATCGGCGGCTCGCCCACCAACATGGCGGCAGGCACCGCGCGGCTGGGTCTGAAATCGGCCCTCATCACCCGCGTCGGGGACGAGCACATGGGCCGCTTCATCACCGAGCAACTGGCCCGCGAAGGCGTCGACACGCGCGGCATCGTGACCGACCCCGAGCGTCTCACTGCGCTGGTGATCCTCGGCATCCGCGATCAGGAACAGTTCCCGCTGATCTTCTACCGCGACAACTGCGCGGACATGGCATTGTGCGAGGATGACATAGACGAGGCCTTCGTCACGCAGGCCCGCTCCGTCGTGGCGACCGGCACGCATCTGTCGCATCCCCGCACCGAAGCCGCTGTTCTCAAAGCACTTAACATCGCCCGCGCGAACGGGATGCAGACCGCGCTGGACATAGACTACCGTCCGAACCTCTGGGGTCTGTCGGGACACGGCGACGGCGAGAACCGCTTCATCGCCTCGGACAAGGTCACGGCAAAGCTGCAATCGACCCTGCATCTCTTCGACCTCATCGTCGGCACCGAAGAGGAATTCCACATCGCGGGCGGCACCACCGACACGATTCAGGCGCTGCGCAATGTCCGCGCTGTTTCGGGCGCGACGCTTGTCTGCAAACGGGGCCCCATGGGTGCCGCAGCCTTCGAAGGCGAGATTCCGGAGTCTCTGGACGACGGCCAGACCGGACCCGGCTTCCCCATCGAGGTGTTCAACGTCCTCGGCGCCGGGGATGGCTTCATGTCCGGCCTGCTGAAGGGCTGGCTGGACGGCGAGGACTGGCCCACGGCGCTGACCTACGCCAACGCCTGCGGCGCCTTCGCCGTCTCCCGCCACGGCTGCGCGCCCGCCTACCCCTCCTGGACCGAATTGCAATTTTTCCTCTCACGCGGCGTGAAGGAAAAAGCCCTGCGCAAGGACAAGGCCCTGGAACAGATCCACTGGTCCACCAACCGCAAAGGCGATTGGTCCACCATGCGCGTCTTTGCCTTTGACCACCGTATGCAACTCGAAGACCTCGACGGCGCGACCGACGCCAAGATCGACGCATTCAAGTCGCTCTGCCTCGACGCGACGCACAAAGTTGCGAACGGCCAGCCCGGCTACGGCATCCTCTGCGACGGCCGCTTGGGTCAGCAAACCCTGTTCAAGGCAGCGGGCACCGGTCTGTGGATCGGCCGCCCGGTAGAATGGCCCGGCTCGCGCCCCCTGACGCTGGAACCGCAGATCGGCCCGGACTACGGTGGGTTGAACGAATGGCCGCTGGAACACGTGGTGAAATGCCTCGTCTTCTATCACCCCGATGACAGCGCAGAACTGAAGGCCGAGCAGGAGGCGACCGTTACCCGCCTTTTCCACGCCTGCCGCCGCAACAACCTTGAATTCCTGCTGGAAATCGTGGCGTCGAAAAATGGCGACCTGACCGACACCACAACCTCGGACGTGATCCAGCGCTTCTATGACATCGGCATTTACCCGGACTGGTGGAAGCTGGAGCCGCTGACCACCGACACCGCCTGGCAGAATGCCTGCGTCGCCATCGAGCGCAACGACATGTATACACGCGGGGTCGTCGTGTTGGGCCTCGGCGGCAGCATCGACAGCCTGTCTGCGTCCTTTGAAGAGGCCGCGAAGTTCCCGCTGGTGAAAGGTTTTGCCGTGGGACGCACCCTTTTCGCGGACGAGGCGAAACAATGGATGACTGGCGCGCTGGACGACGCCACCGCCGTGCAGCGGATGCAGGACAAATACGCACAACTGTGCAAGATCTGGGACGACGCGCGCGCCAAGGCGTAAGCGGTCGAGGGAGGAATAAATGGCAACGATCCGACTGACCGCCGCACAGGCAATGGTCCGCTACCTGTCGAACCAGATGACCGAGGGCGGCGAACGCTTCCTCGAAGGCTGCTGGGCGATTTTCGGTCACGGCAACGTCGCGGCACTGGGCGAGGCGCTGTACCACGCGCAAGACGACTTCCCCACGTGGCGCGGCCACAACGAACAGACCATGGCGCACACCGCCATCGCCTACGCCAAGCAGCTTGGCCGCAAGCGCGCCATGATGGTGACGTCCTCCATCGGCCCGGGCGCGCTGAACATGGTGACCGCCGCCGCATTGGCGCATGTGAACCGCCTCCCGGTGCTGTTCGTCCCCGGTGACGTGTTCGCCAACCGAGGCCCCGACCCGGTGCTGCAACAGATCGAGGATTTCGAGGACGGTTCCATCAGCGCCAACGACTGCTTCAAGCCCGTTTCGCGTTATTTCGACCGCATCACCCGCCCCGAACAGCTGCTGACCGCCCTGCCCCGCGCCATGGCAACCATGACCGACCCGGCGCAATGTGGTCCCGTCACACTGGCCTTTTGCCAGGATGTGCAGGCCGAAGCCTACGATTGGCCCGCAGCCTTCTTCGAGCTGCGGGTCTGGTACACACGTCGTATACGCCCGGATCATCACGAACTGCACCGCGTGGTGCAGGCGATCAAGGCGGCGAAGAAACCGCTGATCGTCGCCGGTGGCGGCGTGCATTACTCCGGCGCCTGCGATGACCTGCAACGTTTTGCCGAGAGCCACAACATTCCCGTCGTCGAGACGCAGGCAGGCAAATCCGCCCTCGCTTGGGATCACCCTCTGAACCTCGGTCCTGTGGGTGTGACTGGTGCCGCCAGTGCCAATATCGCCTGCGCCGAGGCCGACCTCGTGCTCGGAGTCGGCACAAGGTTCCAGGATTTCACCACCGGCAGCTGGACTGTATTCAACTCGAATACAACGCTGGTCAGCCTGAACGTGAACGCCTACGACGCGGTGAAACACGGCGCGCTGCCGCTGCAATCGGACGCCCGCACCGGCCTGACCGAACTGGCGCTGGAACTCTCCGGCTACGACGGCCACGCTCCTGACCCCAGCCTGAAGGCCGATTGGTTCGCCTTGGTCGACCCGCTGACCGAAGCGCCCACCGACGGCAACCAGCTGCCGACCGACCAGCAGGTCATCGGCGCGGTGCAGCGTGCCTCTGGCCCCGACACCGTTGTAATGTGCGCCGCAGGCACCATGCCGGGCGAGCTGCACAAGCTGTGGAAGGCCCCGCGCCCCGGTGCCTACCACATGGAATATGGTTTCTCCTGCATGGGTTACGAGGTGGCCGGCGCCATCGGCATCAAGATGGCGCAGCCCGAGCGGGACGTGATCTGCATGGTCGGCGACGGGTCCTACATGATGGCCAACAGCGAACTGGCAACCGCCGTCGCCATGGGCATCAAGATCACCCTCGTCATCACAGACAACCGCGGTTATGGCTGCATCAACCGGCTCCAGATGGGCACCGGCGGAGCGGAGTTCAACAACCTGCTCGACCACTCCTCGGCGGCGCAGACCAACATCGACTTTGCCGCCCACGCCGGGTCGATGGGTGCAGCTTCGGTGCATGTCGGCACCATCGCGGAACTCGAAGACGCGCTCGCACGGGCCAAGGACGCCACCGGCCCCTTCGTCGTGGTGATCGACACCGACCCCTACCCCAGCACGCCACACGGCGGGCATTGGTGGGATGTCGCCGTGCCGGAAGTGTCTGAGCGCAAACAAGTAAACGACGCCCGCAAGGGCTATGAAACCGCGCTTAACCAGCGCAACCAGGGATAACACCATGACCGTCAAGATCGGCATCTCCCCCATCGCGTGGCAGAACGACGACCTGCCCGACCTCACCGCCGCCTACACCATGGAGCAGGCGTTGAAGGAAAGCCGCGAGATCGGCTACACCGGCGTCGAGCGCGGCCAGCGCATGCCACATGACACCGAGGGCCTGCGCAGCTACCTCGACAAGTACGACATCGCGCTGTGTGGCGGCTGGTGCTCGGGCAACCTGCACGTCTCTCCGGTCGATCAGGAGATCGCGGCGGTCACCCAGCAGGTCGACCAGTTCATCGCGCTGAACAGCCCCTGCATTGTATACGCAGAGTGTTCAAACACGGTGCAGGGCATGATCAATACCCCCGTCAACGCCCGCCCCAACCTCGGGCGCGACGAGGTGCTGGGCTACGCGGCAAAGCTGTCGGAGGTCGCCAAGTGGATGCAGGATCGCGGCATGCAGATGGCCTATCACCATCACATGGGCTCGATGATCGAGTCCGAGGATGACGTGAACTGGCTGATGGAAGGCTCGTCCGACGAAGTCAAACTGTGCTTTGACACCGGCCACCTGCTGTTCGGCGGCGGCGATGTGATGGCGACCATGGACCGCTGGGCACACCGTATACACCATGTACACTTCAAGGACATCCGCCCCGACGTGGTCAAGGACGTGCGCGCCAACGACCGTTCTTTCCTCGACGCAGTTATCGCGGGCGCCTTCACCGTGCCCGGCGATGGCTGCATCGACTTCCAGGCGGTCGCAACAAAGCTCAAAGCCATGGACTACAGCGGCTGGATCGTCGTCGAGGCCGAGCAGGACCCGGCAAAGGCCCCGCCCTTCGAGTATTCGCAGAAGGGCTACCAGCACATCCTCGACGTCTGTGCCCAGGCCGGCCTGACGGTCGAAGCCTGAGATGGCGCGGCTCCTCGACGTTCACCATGTGTGGTTCAAACCCGTCTGGCGACGCGTCGTCACCGTGGGCGCGTGCCTTGGCTGGGCGGTGCTGGAGCTGAGCTGGGGCAACCCGGGCTGGGCGCTGCTGTTCGGGTCCATCGGCCTGTACTGCGCGCACCAGTTCTTCATCGCCTTCGATCCCAAGGAGCCGGGCGACCCGGCAGACAAACCCTAGGTCGGGGACAACCCCGACCTACGCACATTCACAGGAGCCCGCCATGACCCACCTGCTGCGCAAGCCCTCCGGCACCTCTGGCCAGGTGCACAACGTCACCATCGAGAACGCCAAGACGCCTGACAGCCCCGCGTGGAGCTATGTCGGTTTTGACCTCTGGCGGCTGGCGCCTGGCGAAACGGCGCAAGGCGCGACCGGCGACCTCGAGGTCATCCTCGTGCTGGTCGAGGGCAAGGCCGAGATCTCGGGCGCCGGGCAGGACTTTGGCGAAATGGGCGAGCGGATGGATGTCTTCGAGAAGATCCCGCCGCATGCCGTCTACATTCCGCGCGGTGCGGAGTGGACCGCCACCGCGACCACCAATTGTACGCTGGCTGTATGCAGCGCCCCCGGCATCGCGGATTACCCCGCTGCCAAACTCGGCCCCGATGGCATCGCCATGGTGCAACGCGGCAAGGACGCCAACACGCGCTACATCCACAACGTGGCGATGGAGGACCGGGACGTCGCGTCCTCCCTGCTGGTGACCGAGGTCTACACCCCGGCGGGCAACTGGTCCTCCTACCCGCCGCACCGTCATGATGAGGACGATTTCCCCAACATGACCTACCTCGAAGAGACCTATTATCACCGCCTGAACCCGGGACAGGGTTACGGCCACCAGCGGGTCTTTACCGAGGACGGCTCGCTGGATGTGACCATGTCGGTGTCGAACCACGACGTCACATTGGTCCCGAAAGGGCATCATCCCTGCGGTGCACCCTATGGATACGAGATGTATTATCTCAATGTCATGGCCGGACCGATCCGCAAATGGCGGTTCAAGAACCACCCCGATCACGACTGGATCGCCAAGCGGGATGCATAAGGGAAAGGCCGGGGACACACCCCGGCCTTTTCAGTTGCGGAAAGCTCCGGGGCGCTGCCCTTGGGCCAGGGCTTCGCCCGTTCGGCCCTCGGACCGTCCCCAAAACGGTCCGCCGCGCAAAGCGCGGAACGGTCCTCACCCCCGGAGGTATTTGCACCAAGCAAAAGCCAGTATTAGGCAGGTGGCACGGTCTTGCCCGGATTCAGGATGCCTTTTGGATCGAGCGCCTGCTTGATCGCACGCATCATGTCGAGGGCCACGGGATCCTTGCGGCGCGCCATGCTGGGCAGTTTCGACGTACCGATGCCATGCTCGGCCGAGAAGCTGCCCCCGAGCGACAGCACCACGTCCTCGACGGCCTGCATCACCGGGTCCTTGAGCCCGGCATCGGAAATCCACACCACGTAGTGCAGATTGCCATCGCCGAGGTGTGCGACAGTCATATCCTGCGCCTGCGGGTCGATTGCGGCGACACGGTCGCGCGCCGTGTCGAGGAAGCGCGCCACGTAATCCAGCGGCACCGCCACGTCGTTCACCACCGCAGGGCGGCGCGACAGGGACACCTCGGCGGCGGCCTCGCGGCGCGCCCAGAAGGCTGAGCGCTGCGCGTCGGACTGGGCGACGACGGCGTCCATTACCAACCCCTCTTCGAAGAGCGTGGCGAGCACCTCCTCAAGGTAGCTGGCCAGCGGCACTTCGCCATCCGGGCCGGGGGTCACGTCGCGGGGTGCGGTCGCCCCCAGTTCCACCAGGATATTCACGTCGTATACATCGTCGAAGGGCGCGCGGGCCTCGGGATGCATCGCAGCATAGGCTTCCATGTAGGCGCGGGGCATGAACTCGAAGGCCTCAACCGCGCCGCCGGTCATCTCTTGCAGGCGGTTCAGCAGCACCAGCGCCGCGTCCAGCGTCTCGGCGGCGACCATGGCCGTGGCAAAGGCCTTGGGCGCAGGCACCAGTTTCAGCACTGCACGGGTGATGACGCCCAGCGTGCCCTCGGACCCGATCAGCAGGTGGCGCAGGTCGAAGCCGGTGTTGTTCTTGTGCAATTCCGACATGAGGTCGACCACGCGGCCATCGGCAAGAACAGCCTCCAACCCCAGCACCAGATCACGGGTGTTGCCATAGCGCAGCACGTTTGACCCGCCCGCGTTGGTTGCAAGGATACCGCCGATCCGGGCCGAGCCCTTGGCGCCGAAGGTCATCGGAAAGCACAGCCCGTGCGCTGCCACCGCGTCATGCAGGTTGGACAGGATCACCCCCGCCCCCACCCGCGCCAGCCGCGCCTCAGGGCGGATTTCCTCGATCTCGTCCAGCCGATCCAGCGACAGCATCACCGCGCCCTCGGCTTGCGTGCCACCGGAAAGCCCCGTGTGCCCCGATACCGGTACAACCGCTACGCCCGCCGCATGGGCAAGGCGCATCACCGCCGCGACCTCCTCGGTCGACCGGGGGCGCACCACGCACAGCGGCGTCCACGCATACTGCCCGGTCCAGTCTTGCGACCACGGTGCCATGTCCGCGCCAGTCAGCACCGCGCCATCGCCCAGCGCGCGTTTGAGATCTTCGATCATTCAAGTCACTCCGGAACCGCGAAGGTCAACGAGGCCCATCGGCTTTGCCATGCCGGACCGTCGCCCTTGACCGGAACTTCCAGCATCTTCACCGCATCCACGAGGTAGGCGTGGCCCGGTGTCACCTCCAGCATCGCGCGCCCCGCGTCGTCGGTACGGTAAAGACGCACCTCCACCGTGCCGTCGGGGGCCTTGTCGAACAGTTCCACCTGCACGTCAGCACGCGGCGCCCCCTCATACATCACGCGGACCGGAAAGCCCCCGGACAGGTCGTCGGTATAGGGGTTTGCCTCTGCCACGATCTCGGTCTCGAGGCCCAGTTCCACGTCCGATCCCACGCCATCACCCAGCGCCACGAGGCTCTTGGCAAAGCGTGTATACATCTCGCGCACAACGTCCGGGTCCAAGCCGCGCGTGTCATGCGCCCGGCAGGCCCATTCGATGTCCTTGTGCTTACAGAACCGCTCGAAGGTCGCGCGGTCCTTATAGGTCAGGTTGTAGTCCTTGGTGACATGCACCACCGTGGCCAGCCCTTCGCGGTCCACCACCATGTTCAGCGCGGGCTTGTCGCCTGCGCGGCCCTCGACCGCGATCACCTCGCCATCAACCACCACGTCAAAGCGCCGGAAATTCGGCGGCACATAGGCAAAGGTCGCGCCCTGCAGCTTGTCCCCGACCTTGATCTCGGCCACCAGCGGCGCGTCGGGGGCCACCTGATAGTCCAAAGGCTCGATCCAGAACTCATGCGCCGAAGCCGCGACGGCCACCGTCATCCACAAGGCCGCTCCGGCGACCAGTCTCCCCCAGCGCATCATGCGTCTCCCTTCAGGCGTTTGCCTGCAGCTTGCGTTCCAGATCGCGCGCCAACCCCTTCATCCGATCGCGAAAGCGGCGATCCATGCCGCCCTTGGCCAGCTTCAGCGATTGCACCAGCAGGCGGGCGGACAGGGTTGTCGGCATCATCTCGACGGTGACACCTATCCTCGTTCGCGTCCGGGACAAGGCCACGACGTCCAGAACCATCTGCACTTTCAGCCCGCCACTGACCGAGTCGAACACCATGCGTTCCGGCGGCTGGAATTCCGCCAGCTGGATATCCGCCTCACGGCTCTTGCCGCGAAAGCCGAAGGTTGCGTGCCAGGTCATGCCCTCGGCGGGGCCGGTCGCCGGGCCACTGGTGCGCTGCACGTCCAGCCCGCGCCGCAGCGCCTGCCGTTCGACGCTGTCGAAATCCGACAAGGCGGCAAAGACCCGGTCCAGCGGAGCCTCGATATCCTCGCGCGCTGTCAGTTGCATGATGGTGCCCTATCCTCTGTGCCGCCTCGCGGCTTCATTTTCGTTAACGTCAGGGACCATACCCGAAGAGGGGCGTCAATCCAAACGGTCCGTCAGCCAGGCGTTCAGCAGGAAATGCGCAATCGCCCCCTTGCGCGCGGGCAGGATGTCGGTGCGCAGCCCCGCCGCCGCATCGGCCACCTCCTCACGCGACAGCCAGCGGGCATCTTCCAGCTCGTTCGGGTCGATGGTGATGTCGTCCGTCAGCGCTTCGCCATGGCAGCCCAGCATCAGCGAGGACGGAAACGCCCAGGGCTGCGAGGCGAGATAGCGCACCGGGCCGACCTTGATCCCTGCTTCTTCAAAGACCTCGCGACGCACGGCGGCCTCGATGGTTTCGCCCGGTTCCACAAACCCCGCGAGGCAGGAATACATCCCCTCGGGCCAGCCCGGAGACCGCCCCAGAAGGCAGCGATTGCCGTGCGTTATCAACATGATGACCACCGGATCGGTGCGCGGGAAATGCGGCGCGTTGCAGGTGACGCAGTTGCGCTGCCAGCCGCTTTGGCTGACTTCGGACACCGACCCGCAGCGCGCGCAGAACCCATGGGTGTCATGCCAGCCGTGGATCGCCTTGGCCGTGGCCGCCAGTTCCGCATCGCGCGCAGAGAGCTGCGTCATGATCCGGCGCAGCTCGGCAAAGCGCCCCTCCGGGCAGGCCGGATGCACCTGCTCGGAGGGATCGACGAAGGAGCCCATGCGTTCGTCCAACTCCGCGGGCTGCCAGCGCGACACGTCCACCGCCCAGATCAGCACATCCTCGCGGCCCAGCAGCACCGGGTCGCGCACGGCATCGGCCATCACCGGATGATCCAGCGGCAGGCGCAGCAGCGCTCCGTCCGCGCCGATCAGCGGCTTGCCCCGCCACAGCACCACGGCCCGCGCGGTGCCTGCCAGCAGCGCAAGGTCCTCGGGCCGCCCGCGCAGCTCTGCCGCCCGGTCCAGCCCGGACCCGCCAAATGTCACCGTTTCCGCATGTCGCATGTAGCATCCTCCGCGCGTGCATTCCTGCGGCACGCCCATCCGAAAGGCAAGCCATCGGCCAATCCCCGCCCTTCCGCAAAGTCACCACAGGAATTGTCACACGGCTGTCGGGAAAGCGTGCAAGCTGCATGGAAACAACAGGGAGCGACTCGATGACCCAGAAATTCAACCGCCGCCAGTTCCTCGCCACCACCGCGGGCGCCTCGCTGATCGCGCTGCACCCCTACTCGGCCCGCGCACGGGCCGGGCAGGCCCACCTGCGCATCCTGGAAACCACCGACCTGCACGTGCATGTCTGGCCCTACGACTATTACGCGGACAAGCCCGTCGACACGGTCGGCCTGTCCCGTACGGCCTCACTCATCGACGCCATCCGCGCCGAGGCGACCAACACGCTGACCGTCGACAACGGCGACTTCCTCCAGGGCAACCCGCTGGGCGACTACATCGCCTACGAGCGCGGGATGAAGGAGGGCGACATGCACCCCGTCATCACCGCCATGAACACCCTGGGCTTCGACGCGGGCACCATCGGCAACCACGAGTTCAACTACGGCCTCGATTTCCTGATGAAATCCACCGCGGGCGCGGACTTCCCCATCGTGCTGGCGAACATCGCCAAAACCGAAGGCAGCGATCCCACCAAGGACGAAACGCTGTTCAAACCCTACGTCATCCTCGACCGCGAGCTGACCGACGGCTCAGGCGAAAAGCACCCCATCCGCATCGGCATCATCGGCTTCACCCCGCCGCAGGTGATGAACTGGGACCGCAAGCACCTCGACGGCAACGTCACAGCCCGTGACATCGTCACCACCGCGCAAGCCTACGTGCCGCAGATGCGCGAAGAAGGGGCCGAGATCATCCTCGCCCTCTCGCATTCCGGCATCGGCTCTGCCGACCACGAAGACGGGATGGAGAACGCCTCGGTTCCCCTCGCCGCCGTCGACGGCATCGACGCGCTGGTGACCGGCCACTCGCACCTCGTCTTCCCCTCGCCCACCTACGAAGGCTTCGCCGCCGTGGACGCGGAAAAGGGCCTGATCCACGGCAAGCCCGCCACCATGGGCGGCTTCTGGGGTTCGCACATGGGGCTGATCGACCTCCTGTTGGAACGCGACGGCAACACCTGGCGCGTCGTCTCCTCGACGACCGAGGCGCGCCCCATCTCGCAGCGCAACGAGGACCGCTCCATCACCCCGCTGGTGGGCGACTACCAGCCTGTGCTGGACGCCACGCAAACGGACCACGAGGCAGCGCTGGCCTATGTGCGCACCGCCGTGGGCAAGACCGACGCGCCGCTCTATTCCTACTTCGCGCTGGTGGCCGATGACCCCTCGGTGCAGATCGTGTCCAACGCGCAGGAATGGTACATTGCCCAGATGCTCGCAGGCACGGAATACGAGGGCCTGCCCATCCTCTCCGCCGCAGCGCCGTTCAAGGCCGGTGGCCGCGGTGGCCCCGAGTATTACACCGACGTGGCCGCCGGTGACGTGGCGATCAAGAACGTCGCCGACCTCTACCTCTATCCCAACACCGTGCGCGCGGTGAAGGTGAACGGCCAGCAGCTGAAAGACTGGCTGGAACGCTCCGCGGGCATGTTCAACCAAGTCGAACCGGGATCGACCGACGCCATCCTGCTGAACCCCGACTTCCCCAGCTACAACTTCGACGTGATCGACGGGGTGACCTACCAGATCGACCTGAGCCAGCCGTCGAAATACGGCCCCAAGGGCGAACTGGAAAACGAAGCGGCCAACCGCATCGTGAACCTGCAATACGACGGCCAGCCCGTGACGCCCGAGATGGAGTTCGTCATCGCCACCAACAACTACCGCGCCTCGGGCGGTGGCAGCTTCCCCGGCACCGGCGACACCATCATCTTCGAAGCCCCGGACACGAACCGCGACGTCATCGTGCGCTACATCGTCGAACAGGGCACCATCAGCCCCTCGGCAGACTCCAACTGGTCCTTCGCGCCGATGGACAAGGACACCACGGTCCTGTTCGAGACCGGCCCCAAAGCGCGCGACTACATGGGCGACGTGAAGGGCGTGGCCATCGAGGACGCAGGCGATGGTGCGGACGGCTTCGCTGCCTTCCGCATCAAGCTCTGACGCTTCGTCCCAACCTCCCGCCGGTGGCACCGACAGGACGCCTCCGGCGGGAGTACTTGGACCAAGAAGAAGCAGGGCGCGTGCCTGTGGTTCTTCTTGGCGCAAATACTCCTATCCTCCCTGTCCATTCACGCACCGCCTGCAACGACATGCAACCGCATGTGATTGGCCTCTTTTCCTGCAATGCCCTAGATCCAGTCACCAACTCACGGGATGGTGGGCGGGGCGATCCGGCGCAGCCGGGAGCGCCGTGCCGCCATCCCCGCCAAGGAAATGCAGATGCGCTACGACGCCGTGATCTTCGACCTCGACGGAACCCTGCTGGACACCGAGAGCCTCGCCCTCGCTGCGGGCCAGCGCGCGGCGGAGCGCATCGGCCAGACCATGTCGCGCGACTTCTTCCTCACTCTCGTCGGCGGCGACAAGGCGGGGGGCGATACCAAGCTGGCGGCAGCCTTCGGAGCCGATAACCTCGACGCCTTCAACACCGCCTGGCACGAGGAACACCTCACGCTCATGGCCTCCGGTATTGCCCTGCGTCCCACAGTTCTCGAATTGCTCGACCATCTGGACGCTCGCGGATTGCCACAGGCCATCGCCACGTCCTCGCACCGCAAAGGGGCCGGGCTGAAAATGGCCGCTGCCGGTTTGACCGGTCGTTTCACCACCATCGTCACCCGCGATTGCGTGCAGAATCCCAAACCGCATCCCGATCCCTATCTCACCGCCGCCGCGAAGCTCGGTATTGCGCCGGAACGCTGCCTCGCCTTCGAAGACAGCACGCCGGGCGTCCGCGCCGCCCGCGCAGCGGGCATGACTGTCGTCCTCGTGCCCGACCTCGCCCCTGTCGAAGACGGCCAAGCGCATTACACCGCACCCGACCTGATGACCGGCGCGCGTATGGCGGGGCTGGCGGTCTTCTGACCTGAAAGCGCTGAAAAACCGGGCAATCCGCCGAGATTTCCGCTTTTTCCGCAGGCGACGCTGCAACGCAGAAAAAACCGCCTCACAAGGGGAACCCATCCAGCGCTCCTGCGTTACTGTGCCAAAAGCGCACCCAACAGCGCCCGAAGTATCGCGCAACCCGCACGATCGGCAGAAGGACAGATGGAGCCCCCTATCAAGGATACCGCCCAAACCCCCGCCTCACCCTACACCCGCGTCGCCGTTCTGGGGGCCGGAAGCTGGGGCACTGCCCTTGCGACCGTCATCGCCCGCAATGGTCACGATGTCGCCCTCTGGGCCCGCCGCCCTGACCAGGCGCAGGCCATCAACGAGACCCGGCAGAACGCCGACTATCTCGACGGCCTTTCCCTCCCCGCCCGCATCACCGCGACTTCCGACCTCGCTGTAGCCCTCGACGATGCGCAGGCGGTCCTGCTGGTCACCCCCTCTTCGACACTGCGCGCCATGTGTCAGGCCATCGCACCGCATATCCCCGACCTCATTCCCCTCGCCCTCGCCTGCAAAGGCGTCGAGAAACGCACCGGCCTGCTGCTGTCCGAAGTGGTCAGCGACGAACTCCCCGGCCATACCGTCGGGGCCGTCTCCGGCCCGACCTTCGCCCGCGAAACCGCACTGGATCATCCGACCGCCGCCACAGTGGCCTTCCCCTTCAGCTACGCCGATCGCCTGTCGCCCGACCGCAGCCCCGCCGCGCGCATGGCACTCACCCTGTCGGGTGGCGGCTTCCGTCCCTACGTCTCCGACGACCTCGTCGGCGTCGAAGTCGGCGGCGCGGTCAAGAACGTCATCGCCATCGCCTGCGGGATCATGTCCGGCGCGGGCTTTGCGGAGAACACCCGGGCCGCGCTCATCACCCGGGGCATCGACGAGATGAAGCTCCTTGCCACAGCCCTTGGTGGCCGCCGCGAAACGGTCACGGGCCTTTCCGGCGCAGGCGATCTGACACTCACCTGCTCGTCCACCACCTCGCGCAACATGTCGCTGGGATACCAGCTTGGACAGGGCGTCCCGCGCCCCAACTGCTTTGAAGGCCGCAACACCGTGGTCGAGGGCGAGGTCAATGCGGTCTCCGTGACCGATCTTGCCCGCCGCGTCGGCGTGCCCATGCCGATCTGCGAGACAGTCAACGCCGTCCTGCACCATGGCGCCGACATCCAAGAGGCGTTCAGCGCCCTCTGGGCCCGCCCGATCGAGGCTGAGCCTTTCGCGCTGGACCTGTCCTTTGACCACCCCGCGCCGCAGACCCTGCAATTCGGAGGCACGTCATGAACGTCCACACCGCCCCCCGCCCCGCCATGTCCGACCGCCGCTTCACGCTGGCCACCGACCTTGACGGCACCTTCCTTGGCGGCAGCCAACAGGACCGTGACCGCCTGTACGGCTGGATCGAGGACAACCGGCACACCATCGGACTGATCTTTGTTACCGGGCGCGACCCGGAGTTCATCATGCAGATGTGTCGCCAGAACGGCCTGCCCTGGCCGGAATACGTTGTTGGCGACGTGGGGACAACGATTGCCGAGGTCACTGCCGACGGCCATGTCACCCCTATCGCGGCACTGGAACAGGACATCGCCGACCGCTGGGGCGACCGGGGCGAGGTAGTCCGCACCGCCCTGTCGGACCACCCCGGCCTGACTTTGCAACCGACGCCCTTCCGTTACCGCGTGTCCTACGATCTGGACCCGCAGATCTTTGATCCGGCAGCGAAAAACCGGGTAGAGGAACTGGGCGCGGACTGGCTGATCTCGGACAACCGCTTCTTCGACGTCCTGCCCAAGGGCGTCTCCAAGGGCCCGTCGATTCGACGTCTCGTGGATCATCTTGGCCTGCAACAGGACACCGTCCTGTGCGCCGGGGATACGCTGAACGACCTCAGCATGCTGGTCTCTGGCCTGCCCGCCGTCGCGGTGGGCAATTCCGAACCCGACCTGGTCGCCCGGCTGGATGGTCACGAGGTCTACCGCGCGGACGCCCATGGCGCTGCCGGTATCCTCGAAGCCATCGCCGCGCTCGACCTGCACCCCACGCCGAAAGGATAACCCATGCCCTCTGACGTCCAGAACCGCTCCGACCTCGTGATCGTCTACCACCGCCAGCCGTATGAAGAAGTCGAGGTAAACGGCAAGATCGAATACCGCGAGAACAAGTCGCCGAACGGCATCGTCCCGACACTGAAATCCTTCTTTGGCCGGGTGGACAAAGGCGCGTGGATCGCATGGAAACATGCCGAAGACCCGTCGAACCCCGGCTTTGAGCGCGTCGTCGAAATCGACGATCCGCACGGAAAATACACCGTGTCGCGGCTGCCCCTGACGCCGGAACAGGTCACCTCCTTCTACCATGTTTCGTCCAAGGAAGCGTTCTGGCCGATCCTGCATGGCTTCAAGGAACGCTACAATTACGACCCGGTCGACTGGTCGACGTTCCGCGAGGTGAACTGGGCGTTTGCCGAAGCCGCAGCAGCCGAGGCCGCGGACGGCGCGACCGTCTGGGTCCACGACTACAACCTGTGGCTGGTGCCGGGCTATCTGCGCACGCTGCGACCGGATGTGAAGATCAGTTTCTTCCACCACACCCCCTTCCCCGGCGCGGATATCTTCAACGTGCTGCCGTGGCGGCGCGAGATCCTTGAATCGCTGATGGCCTGCGACGTGGTGGGCTTCCACATCCCGCGCTACGTGAACAACTTTGTCTCCGCAGCGCGCTCGCTGCTGGAGGTGGACACGCAAAAGCGCGAAAAGGTCAGCCCCGAACTGAACGCCCAGACCTCGGCCCTGTCGGAGCAGTCCGTTGTCACCGAACTGGCGTACGAAGGCCGCACGGTGCGCCTGCAGGCCAGCCCGGTGGGCGTTGACGTGGACTACATTGAAACACTGGCCACCTCGGACCGCACCCTTCAGCGGTTCGAGCAGATCATGTCCGACTTGGGCGACCGCCGCCTGATCCTGTCCGTTGGCCGCACCGACTACACGAAGGGGGGCATCGAACAGCTGGAATCCTATGAGCGTCTGCTGGAGTCCCGCCCGGACCTTCGGGGGCGCATCCAGTTGATGCATGTCTCCGTCATGGCGAACGAAAACATGACCGCCTACCGCCAGATCCAGGAGGATCTGGAACATATGGCAGGCCGTATCAACGGGCGTTACGGCAGCTTCGACTGGCAACCCTTGGTGCTGATCTCACGACCCGTGCCCTTTGCCGACCTCGTCGCCTACTACCGTGCCGCAGACATCGCATGGATCACCCCGCTGGCGGATGGCATGAACCTCGTGTGCAAGGAATACGCCGCTGCCCGCACCGACGGCGACGGAGTGCTTGTTCTGTCCGAATTCGCCGGCGCGGCGGTCGAACTTGCCACGGCGGTTCCCACCAACCCGTTCAGCCACAAATCCATGGACTCGGCCCTGCAATTCGCGCTGGACATGCCCGAGGACGAGCGCCGCGGCCGCATGAAGCTGCTGCGCCACTTGGTCCGTCTCCATGACGTACGATTCTGGGCCGAAGACCAGATGCAGGCCTTTGGCAAAGGTACGCCGCAGGCGTTGACGACCGCCGCCTGAGGAAACCGCCGCCTGCGCGCTATCAGTCGCGCCAATTTGAGTATTTGGACCAAGAAGAAGCAGGGGCGCGTCCTCTGCTTCTTTGGTTTTCAAAATACCTCGGCGCTGACACCGCAGCTCGCGCGACGCCTGTTCAGATCTCCGCCTGATACAGTTTCACGGTCAGCCCGCCAAAGGCCACCGGCGGCCCCGCCTTCAGATCCAGCCCCGTCGCCTTGGCCAGCCCGCCGTCCGAGGTCACCATCCCTAGCCGCCAGCCCTTGAACCGCTCCTGCAGGACCGCGCCAAGCGAGCCGTAAAGCCCGAACAGCAGTTTGCGATCGCCGATGCGGGCGCCGTAGGGCGGGTTCACCATGACCAGTCCCGGCGGTCCATCCGGGCGTTGCAGATCGCTTACCGCCGCGCGGGTAAAGACGCTCAGATTGCCCACGCCAGCACGCGCCGCATTTGCCAAGCTGCCACGGATCGCGCCGTCATCACGGTCCGAGCCGTAGAACCGCAGATCGGTTTCCCGGGACGTCAGTCCCGCTTTCATCGCCGCAAAGGCCGCCGCATCGAACGTCGGCAGCGTCTCAAAGGCGAAGGCCCGCGCCCGTCCCGGTGCCAGACCGGCCGCCCATTCCGCCGCCTCGATTACAAAGGTCCCCGAGCCGCACATCGGGTCAACCACAGTCTCCATGCCCGCATAGCCACAGCCGCGCAGGAACAGCGCCGCCAGCGTCTCGCGCATGGGGGCCTTGCCTACGGCCTCCTTGTAGCCGCGCCGATGCAGCAGCTCGCCCGAGGTGTCCAGCGAGAAGGTCACGAGGTCGTCCTCGATACGCACCATCACCCGCAACGCGCCCTCGGCGCTGACCTTGCATCCCGCCGCCTCGATGGCGCCCGCGACACGTGCCCGCGCCGCGCGGTCGTGGTAGATCTTGGAATTCCGACAGGTCACCTCGACGCGCACTTCCGCCCCCTCGGGCAGCACTGCGCGCCAGTCGAGCTTCTTCGACCGCTTGTCCAGCTGCGCCAAATGGAACGCCCGGAACTCGGCAAAGCGCACCAGCACGCGCCCCGCGCCGCGCAACACCAGGTTGGCGCGCCAGACGTCAGGCCAGCCGCCGCGCGTCACCACGCCGCCCGGGGCCACAGCGAGCGCGTCGAAGCCCGCCTCGGTCACCTCCTGCAGCAGGATCGGCTCCAGCCCCGGCGGGGCGCTCAGGAATATCTCGAATGTCTCCATGCCCCCGCTCATACCCGAACCGTTGACCACGTCCAGTGGCCCCCTTGCAATCCGGCGTCCCAGCCCCTAAATACCGCCTCGAGAGGTTGTGCGGGCAGGCGCTTCGCCAACCCGGTCAGGTCCGGAAGGAAGCAGCCGTAACGATTCCCGCCTGGGTCGTTGCAATCTCTCACCTAAAAAGGCCGGGGCGTTGTCCCGGCCTTTTTGTTTGTCCGGGATTTGACTGCCTGCAGCGGCGGGGTTCTTTTCAACCATTGAAAAATCGAACATTGTCAACATTGCCGGGCATTCCGCCTCAGCGTACCGGGTGACGAACAAAGGTCACCGCACCGCGATCGGCCCGCATGGCCCAGGCCATCTGTTCCTCTGACCCGATCGTCTCGGGGCAGACCGCGCTAAGGCGGTCCAGGGCCTCATCCGGGGCCTCGCCCGCCTCGATCATCAGCCGCAGGGCCACCATGCCGCAGCGCCCCTGCCCCTTCGGCGAATGCAGCAGGACGCGCCCGCCTCCCAGCAATGCACGCCGCGCCTGTTTCGACACATCGGGCCAGGTCGTCTCGAGCACCGCGGTAGGCCCCGAGCCGCGCGGCATCGCGACGTGCACCCAACGCGCACCCTTGTCCTGGATGTGCTGACCCAGCAACTGCGCGCCGCCGTCGACCAGCTCCGCCTGCGTGGCAATCGAGATCACCATCGCGGGCCGCCAGCTGGCGAGGTGGTCAAGGTCGCCGCGATAGTCGCCCCCCGCCCCGGGCAGAGGCGACAGGGCGAGGATCCCGCCGCCGACCGGCAGGGCATGCATCACCACCGCTGTGGAATATCCTGACAAGGACACGGACTCCGCCTGCCTGAAATTCGTTCACTCACCAAAACACGTGCAAAATACAATCCGCGCGATCCTTGCATGGGTGGCACCCCCTGCATAGCGATTCGATGGTCGGTGCCCGGGGGACGCCTGTCAGCCTCCCCCGGGCGTGGTTCAGACCACCTGACCGGGCCGCGCCTCGGCCCAGTCGGACAGGAAATCGCGCAGATCGGCGCGCCCGGTCGAGCGGATGGCACGGCGCGGCAGCGCTACCCCTGCCTCCAGCACCAGTTGCAGGCAGGCGCGGTAGTCGCCTCTGTCGCGGGTCGGGCAGCTCTCGGCCCCGTGCAGGATCGTGGTCAGCAGCGTGCCGCCGTAGTCGTTGACGTGGCTCAGGTCTGGGCGCAGGGCCAGCAGTCCCTCTACCACCTCGGCCAGCCCGTGGTAGCCCGCCAGTTGCACCGGGGTAACGCCCTGCGCATCAGGCGCGTCCCACGGCAGGCCCAGCGCCACCAGCGCGCGGACATGCGCCAGCCCGCCGGGCCGCGTCAGCACCTCGTGCACGAGGTTGGCGTAGGGCGCGGGCAGCGCGTTCGGGTCAAGGTACTTGCCGGGGCTGGCCTGCCGCTCGGCGGCCTGCGCCAGCAGCGTTTCCTGAGGCGTCAGCGGGGTTGGATCCAACCTATCGACCAGCGCCCCCGCTCCGTGAACCCGGGCAAAAGCATAAGCCGACACGCCTTGCCACGGACGGTCGGGATCGGCACCGGCCTGCAACAGCAGGTCGACAATCTGGGCAGAACAGCCCCGCCGGGCGGCGTGGTGCAGGACGGGAATTTCTGCGCTCGCCAGTTCCTCGGACGCATCCGGGGCGGCCAGCAGCGCCGCGACCTTGGCCGCATCGTCGAAATCCATCGCCCGATGCAGGGCATTGGTCCCCGCGATCCGCGCCCCGGCCTGTAACAGCAGGTCCAGCGCCGTGCCATCCGCAAGTTCCGTCGCGTGGTACAGCGCGTCGCCCTCGGGCGCGGCACCGTGGTCCAGCAGCCAGCGCAACAGCGCCACGTTGCCCGCCGAGACCGCGCCGAACAGCGGCGTGACGCGCCAGCCGGGCGTGTCCAACGGTGCCGAGATATCCGCCCCGGCGGCGTGTAGCGCATCGGCGACGCCCAGCATGTCTTCAGCCAACTCAGGCCGCATCGTGATCCACTTCGAAAACGCGAGGTGCTGAAAAGCCGTACGCGGCCCGAAGGGTTTCACCGCCAAAGACGTATCGCGCGCCAGCGCCGACTCCACCGCCGCGCGCCGGTACAGCGCGCATTCCAGCCCGAACAGCCCATCCGCCAGGTCGGGCCGCCCCTCCAGAAGCTGCGCCACGATCCCGGTCTGGCCGTGCACCAGCGCGATCTTCAGCCGCTGCTGCGCCTCGGCCCGGTCGAACCCTTGCCGCGTGGCCTCGGCCTTCAGCACGGGCCAGCTGGAGAATCCATTTTCCTGCGCGACGACATGCAGGAAATCGGCGCGCAAAAGGTCGCCGCGCTTGTGGGGCAGGTATTGGCGGATGCGCTCCACGGCCCACGTATCGCGGGCGATCCAGGCGCGTTGCATCCTCTTGGCCTCGAGCCGCAGGCGGTCAAGGGCATCATCGTTCGTAGACTCAGGGTGTGAAAGGTCGGTCATCCGGCTTCCTCCATCAACGCCCGCGATCCGCTGTGTCGGGCCAGAGAAATCCGAAATGTCATCGAACTTCGACAGATGAAGCAGGTGCAATGGCTTTCCGCGGATCAGGCGGCCCCCTGCGAAGGGCCGCCCTCATCCTACACGCGAAACGCGCCGCGCCGCAAGATCACAGCTTGCGCGCCGAGAAGGTATCACAGCTTTCCGGGTCGCCCGACTTGTAGCCATTGGTGAACCAGCGCTGCCGCTGTTCGGATGTGCCATGGGTAAAGCTGTGCGGATTGGGCACCCGACCCGCACGCCGCGCGAGGTAGTCGTCGCCAATGCGCTGCGCCGCGTTCAGCGCCTCGTCGATGTCGCCCGGCTCCAGCAGGCCGCTGACGTGCTGCGCCCAGACGCCCGACAGGCAGTCGGCCTGCAATTCCAGCCTCACGGTCAGCGCATTGGCATCCTTCTCGGAGGACCTCTGCCGCAAGGCGTTGACCTCCGGCAGTATGCCGATCTCGTTCTGCACGTGATGCGCGACCTCGTGGGCGATCACATAGGCCTGCGCGAAATCGCCCTCCGCGCCCAGTTCAGACCGCATGAAGGCAAAGAACGCCGTGTCGAGGTAGGCCTTTTCATCCACCGGGCAGTAGAACGGACCCGTCGCGCCCGACGCGCCGCCGCAGGACGATTGCGTCACCCCCGAGAACAACACCAGCACCGGCGGCGTATAAGCCTTGCCAAAAGCCTCGGGGAAGACCTCGGTCCAGACGGCCTCGGTCGTGCCCAGCACCTGCGCGCTGAAGTCGCCCGCCTGCACCTCGGCCTGCGTCAGCTCGCGCGGCTCGGAAGTCTGCGTGCCGCTGCCGGTCAGCAGGGGCGTCACGTCGATGCCAGTGAAATAGCCGATCGCCAGCACGATCAGCAGGCCGCCGACACCCAGTCCACCGCCCATCGCCACGCCGCCGCGGCCGCGACGATCCTCGATGTTCCGGCTGCCTCTCACGTTTCTCAGTCGCATCTCACAGTCTCCCGATCACTTGATCACCAACACCTCACGCGCCCGAGAGGTTCCCCCGCCCGTCCGCACGCCCCTTGCGATCCCGCGCCCCGGGCAATAGCTTGCCCCGGACCCGGAAGCCCGGCCCGGAAGGAATCCAGATGTCAGACCAGCCCGCCTACCAGGTGCTCGCCCGCAAGTACCGCCCCGAGACCTTTGCCGATCTCGTCGGTCAGGACGCCATGGTGCGGACGCTCAAGAACGCCTTTGCAGCGGACCGCATTGCGCAGGCGTTTATCATGACCGGCATCCGGGGCACGGGGAAAACCACCACGGCGCGCATCATCGCCAAGGGGATGAACTGCATTGGTCCGGATGGCACGGGCCAGCCGACCACTGAACCCTGCGGCCAGTGCGAGCATTGCGTCGCCATCATGGAAGGCCGCCACGTCGACGTGATGGAGATGGACGCGGCCTCGCGCACCGGGGTCGGCGACATCCGCGAGATCATCGAGAGCGTGCACTACCGGGCGGCCTCGGCCCGCTACAAGATCTACATCATCGACGAAGTTCACATGCTGTCCAAAAGCGCCTTCAACGCGCTCCTGAAGACGCTCGAGGAACCGCCGGCGCATGTGAAGTTCATCTTTGCCACCACCGAGATCCGGCAGGTGCCGGTGACCGTCCTGTCGCGCTGCCAGCGCTTTGACCTGCGGCGGATCGAGCCGGAGGTGATGATCGCGCTCCTGCGCAAGATCGCGACCGCCGAGAATGCCGAGATCACCGACGAGGCGCTCGCCCTCATCACCCGCGCCGCCGAGGGGTCGGCGCGCGATGCGACCTCGCTGCTGGATCAGGCGATTTCCCATGGTGCCGGAGAGACCACCGCCGATCAGGTGCGCGCCATGCTGGGCCTCGCTGACCGGGGCCGGACCATGGACCTGTTCGAACGCATCATGCGCGGCGACGGGGCTGGCGCGTTGAACGAGCTTTCGGCGCAGTATTCCGACGGGGCCGATCCCCTTGCCGTGCTGCGCGATCTGGCGGAACTGACGCATTGGATTTCGGTGGTCAAGATCACGCCCGAGGCCGCCGAAGACCCCACCATCTCGCCCGACGAACGGGCGCGCGGGCAGGCCTTTGCCGACGGGCTGGGGCAACGGTCTCTGGGCCGCGCGTGGCAGATGTTGTTGAAAGCAATCGAGGAAGTGTCGTCGGCCCCCTCGGCCATCATGGCCGCCGAGATGGCCATCATCCGCCTGACCCATGTGGCAGACCTTCCCTCGCCCGAGGAACTCATCAAGCAGCTCCAGAACAGCACCCCGCCGCCGATGCCCGGTGGTGGGGGCGGTGGCGGGATGCACCACCAGGGCGGGCATTCCGGCGGTCAGGCGCATACCAATGCCTACGGCGGCCCTGCGCCGACGCACCCCGGCCCCTCCGGCCCCGTAGCCTCGGCGGGCGGCGCGGCGCTGGCAGTGGCCAGCGCGCAGGCTCTGGCCCATTACCCGACCTTCGAACATGTCCTCGACCTGATCCGCGCCAACCGCGACGTGAAGCTGCTGGTCGAGGTGGAGGGCTGCGTGCGCCTCGCCGCCTATCAGCCCGGCCGGATCGAGTTCACGCCCACCGACGACGCCGACCCACAGCTGGCGTCCAAGCTGGGCACCGCCCTGCAACGCATGAGCGGCTCGCGCTGGGCGGTGACCGTGGTCAATGACTGCAAGGCCGCGACCGTGGTGGAAACCCGCGACGCCGCCAAGCGCAAGCTGGAGGAAGAGGCCAGCCAGCACCCGCTGGTGCAGGCCGCGCTGATGGCCTTCCCCAAGGCCAGGATCGCCAACATCCGCACCCACGCCGAGGCCGCCGCACAGGCGCAGGCCGAAGCGCTGGAAGAGGTCGAGGACGAATGGGACCCCTTTGATGAAGACTAGGGTCCTGCGCGCCCCCCGCAGCCTTTGGGCGGTGGCGGTCATGCTGCTTTGTGGGCTGGTGAATCCCGGTGGATACACGGTCATGTGGCTGGCCGACCTGCGTATTGCGCGCGAAGGCTGGGCCGAGCAGGACCTGTTTGACATGGTAATCTTCTTCGCCGTCTACACCTTGCCCTGCCTCATCATGACCGGCAGCGCGCTCTGGCGGTTCCGCGCGGGACGCGGCGCGCGGCCCCTCGCGGCGAGCCTCACAGGCTTCGGCATCGCCAGCGCCACGATGATCGCCTGCGCGACACTGGGTCTATGGGTCATGGCGACATTTTACGACGCCCCGCCCGACCTGTTCGGGCTGATGCGGGCGCCGCTGGACATCATGCAGATGCTCGTATCCGTTCTGTATGTCGCGGCCATCTATGCGCTGGCCATCGGGCTGCCTTGCTGCCTCGTCACTTGGCTGTTGCTGCGCCTCGCCACCCGCCGTGACGACGGCGGGGTCGGGAATACCTGACCCTGCGACAGCTTTGACCATATGGTCTAAATCCATACGGAAAGACACAAGGGATTATCCATGAAACATTTTCTTGCCCTGCCGCTGTTGGCGCTGGCCTCTCCGCTGATGGCCGGAGAATTCTGCACGCTGGACGGCACGGAACGCTTTTCCTGCACGCTTAAGAACGGGACGAAGGCCGTCGAGGTCTGCGACGCGCTCTGGCTGGACGTGGACACGGCCAGCTATGGCTTCTTCACCCCGGGACAGGAGCCGGAGATGGAGATCGCGCAGGAGATGACCGGAATGCTCTACGAGCCGTGGGGCGGCGTGGGCACGCCTTGGGGCTCCGTCACCTTCAACGCGCCCGACGACGTGCACAGCTACACCGTCTGGTATCAGGGCAACGATGGCGGCATCACCGTGCAGAAGAACGGCGAGGACATCGCCATGCTGGAGTGCGACCACGGCACGCTGACCCACGATCTCGACGCGCTCATCGAACGCATCGAGACGGCGCAGATCTCTCCGTAAGCTTGCCCCTGACGCCCGCCCCTGCGATACTTGCGGCCAACGCGCCCCGCCGGGGCCACCACAGGAGACACGCGAATGTTCAAGGGATTGGGCCAGCTTGGCGACATGGCCAAGATGATGCAGGCCGCGAAGGAGATGCAGGGCAAGGTGACCCAGCTTCAGGAAGACCTGAAGACCATCATGGTCACCGGCGAAAGCGGCGCGGGCCTGGTCAAGGCCACCGCGACGGCCAAGGGCGAACTGACCGCCATCGACATCGACCCGTCGATCTTTGTCCCGTCCGAGAAAGAAGTGGCCGAGGACCTGATCCTCGCCGCGATCAAGGACGCGCAGGCCAAGGCGCAGGCGCGGTCGGAGCAGGAGATGAAGAAGCTCACCGACGAGCTGGGCCTGCCCGCCGACATGAAGCTGCCGTTCTGATACGGCCATGGTAGAGGCGATGGATCAAACCGGACGCCTCTACCACACACCCCGCGCCTGGGTTCGGTTCGGGGGGATTTTCGTCGCCGCGACCATCGCCTCCGGGCTGATTTACATGGCCGCGCGCTACCGGATGACCGGCGAAGTGAGCGACGCGCCTCTGGTGGTTCTGGTCACCCTCAATGCCATTGTTGTCTATTGCTCTGCGTGGCTTATCGCGCCGAGGCTTGGACAGACGCTGGACCACCTCCCACATCCTGCGGAGGCCTCGACGCAGGCTTGGCTGGAACGCGTCATCTTTGGCCGTGGCACGCTGCTCATGTCCTGCGCCTGGGGCGCAATGATCGCCTGCGGCCTCTTCGCCCTGAAACCCCTTGGCCCGGATCAGCAGGACTGGCTGGCCGCGTACAGGGCGGTTTTCGGTGCAGCGGAGCATCTGCAAGCGATGACCATGACTGCGCCCCAAACGCCTGCTGCGCCCCCCGACGCCCTGCCTGACTTCGTCGCCAATCTCTTCCCGGACCCTCTGCTGGCAAAACTCCTGGCCCTTTTCGTCTTTTCAGGAAACCTCATCATCGGCGCCGCCATCGCCTTCATCGGGCGGTTCTGGTGGACTGTCCTGAAACGGCTGGACGACATCGACTTGCGCATCCTCAACCTGTCACGCGAACCATTACCCGCGCTTCTCCGCACCAACAGCCTGGTCGTCACGATCACGGCGCTGGTCTCCTCGCTGTCGATCCTGGCACTTATCCTTGCCGGCTTTGCGTTCGAGCTCACCGCCATGGTGTTCTCCCTGTCCAGCATGATGCTTGTGGTCGCAACCTACGCGGTGCCGATCCTTCCGCTTTCCAATCGCCTCCGCGAGGTGAAGTCCGCCGAACTGAACGCCGTCGAACAACGTATCGAAGCCATCCTGCGCACCCGCAGCGGCCTGCCGCAACGTGCGGACGGACCGCTCACCGGACCAAACGGAGAAGTTTTGCCGCCAGAAACCTTGGGAGAGCTGTCGGATTTGCTTGAAACCCGCAAGATCATCCATGACATACAAACCTTACCGCCCGGCGGGCAGGTGTCAGTTTCGGCAGCGGGTATCGTGACGTTCCTGTCATTCCTGCCGACCCTGATCGACTTCATTCTGAAGAATCAAGGCGGATGACGTGCGCGACCCGAATTCCATCGAGCAACTTATCGACCTCATGGCGCGATTGCCCGGCCTCGGGCCGCGCTCGGCGCGACGTGCGGTCCTGCACCTGATCCGCAAGCGCGGTCAGCTGCTGAGCCCCCTGGCCGAGGCCATGGCCGAGGTCGCCGCCACCGCGCGCGAATGCCTGAACTGCGGCAATGTCTCCACCGCAGACGTCTGCCCGATCTGCACCGACGAGGCGCGCGCCAACGGCATCCTCTGCGTGGTCGAGGATGTGGCCGATCTATGGGCGATGGAACGGTCGGGCACGTTCCGGGGCCGCTATCACGTGCTGGGCGGTACGCTGTCGGCGCTGGACGGCATCGGCCCCGAGGAACTGCGCATTCCACGGCTGAAGGACCGGCTGGCCACGGAACGCGTGAGCGAGGTCATCCTTGCGTTGAATGCCACCATCGACGGCCAGACCACGGCGCATTACATCGCCGACCAGCTGGAGGGCCGTGTTGCCTTGTCCAGCCTCGCGCAGGGCGTGCCCATCGGTGGCGAACTGGACTACCTCGACGATGGCACGATCACGGCGGCGCTGAATGCGCGCAAGCGCCTCTGATCCGCAATCGCCCAAGAAACCGTCCCCGACCTGTTGCCCAAAGCCCGCATTCCCGGCAGAGATCGGACCATTTTCGGCCTCGCGGAATGACGTCCTTGCCTTGGCGCCCCAAGTGCCGCAGGTGAAGGTATGGCCACTTGGCCGACCGCTGCCCCGGATTCACCCCATGCGCCTCATTGCTCTCGCCACGGCTGTGCTGTTGCCCTTGACCACTCACGCGCAAGCGCAAGGGATCGACCCTGCGCCTTTGACGCAAAGCGACCTGCTCGGTCGCGAGATCGGCTTTGGGCTGGCCTCCGAAGTCCTCGACGCGCAGGGACGCGGCCAATGGAGCGCGGGCCGCTACAGCCTCGGCCGGTCCGACCCGGACGGCGCACAATCCTCCAGCTATGCCACGCGCAACGCCGTGGCTGGCTTTGGCTTCGGCGACACCGGCCTCTCGGCCTTCCTTGGCTACGGACAGGGCGCCTCTGACCTCGCCGACGACCGCCAGCAGGCACGCATCCGGTCTTATTTCTTGGGCCTTGCCTATGCCGGAACCGCTGGCCGCTTCGACTACGGCGCCGCTGTCTACGCCGGGCGCAGCCATAACGTCACCGATGCGCCCGACACGCTGACTGGCACCTCCGATCACGATGGCCGCCTGCTCGGCCTCAGCTTGCGCGCCGCGACGTCCCTGCCGAACGACATCAACCTGAGCCTTCAGGGCGATGTCCTGCAACATGAAACCCGGGATTTCCCGCTCAGCGGCTACGGCGGCACCACCGTTGACGCCCGCAGCAGCACCGCCACGCGCCTGCGGGCCGAGGTCAGCCGCCCGACGCAGATGCACGGCTGGACCCTGTCCCCCTTCGCCGCCCTCGCCGCGAATGCAGGCGATCAGGACGACTTCGTCATCGGAGGCACCACTGTCGGCGCCGCCGATATCCTGAGCGGCCCGCAATTCAGCCTTGGCACCGGCTTCACCGCGCCCGGCGGCCTGAATGGCCGGCTCGAGGTTTCGACCGACGACGACGGCAACACCGGCGGCACGCTCGGCCTGTCCCTGCGTTTCTGAGCCCACCGCCGAAACGAGCCCAAAACCCCCAAACGAAAAGGGCGGCCCCGCAGGACCGCCCCGGTTCCGTTTCCCGGACCCGCCTCAGCGACGATCATCCTCGTCGTCGTCATCCTTGTCGCCCGGCAGGTTAAAGAAGCTGTCGGCATCCAGGTAGTTGTTGTCGTCCTTGTCGTCGTCATCATCCTCGCCGCGCGGATCGGACAACGAGAAGCTTTCCAGCCCCTCCATGTTCGACGGCAGACGCGGTTCGTTGGAATCCATGCCAAGGCTCTGCTCTGTCGACACCAGCTTGCGACGCTCGTCGTCGGACATGACGGCCGCGTCCTTGGCAGCCTTGGCCACGGCGGCGTCCAGCTCCGACTGCTTGCACAGCCCCAGTGCAACCGGGTCGATGGGCTGCATGTTCTGGATGTTCCAGTGGGTGCGCTCGCGGATCGCAAGGATCGTCGGCTTGGTGGTGCCGACCAGCTTGGCAATCTGCCCGTCGGTCAGTTCCGGGTGGAACTTCACCAGCCACAGGATCGAGTTCGGACGGTCCTGGCGCTTCGACAGCGGCGTGTAACGCGGGCCACGGCGCTTTTCCTCGTCAACGGCGGCAGCGTTGTACTTGATCTTCATCCTGTACAGCGGGTCCTTCTCGGCCTTGTCGATCTCGGCCTGCACCAGCTGGTTGTTGGCGATCGGGTCAAAGCCCTTCACGCCCACCGCAACGTCACCGTCGGCGATGCCCTGGATCTCCAGCTCGTGAAAGCCGGTGAAATCGGCGATCTGCTTGAAGCTCAGCGTCGTGTTGTCCACCAGCCAGACGGCGGTCGCCTTGGGATGCAGCAGCTTGGACATCTCTCAATTCTCCTGTGATCGGACGAACGGCAAATCTTCCCCGCCCCCCAAAACCACCCTGTCGGGGGCCTCGGGATGCCTCGGATCAACTCCGGGGCGGGTTACCGTTGTCGGGAAACTCGGGGCGTATATAGTGCCGCCTGACCCAAAAGGAAACGGAAAAAATGCGCCCCCTGTTGCTTGCTGCCCTTGTATCCACCACTTTCGCGCCGATCCCCGCCACCGCCGACGGCGAAAAATCCGGCGTCTTCGATTACTACGTCATGGCCCTCAGCTGGTCGCCCAACTGGTGCGAACTCGAAGGCGACGCCAGAAACTCCGAACAATGCGACGAAGATTTCGGCTGGACCCTTCACGGCCTCTGGCCGCAATACCACCGCGGCTGGCCCGCCTACTGCCCCACGGTGGAACGTGCCCCCTCGCGCGGACAGACGGGCGAGATGGCGGACATCATGGGCAACGGCGGCCTCGCGTGGCACCAGTGGAAGAAACACGGCGTCTGCTCGGGCCTCTCGGCCACGGCCTATTACGACCTCTCGCGGCAGGCCTACGCCTCGATCACCCGGCCGGAGGTCTTCCGCAAGCTCGACAAGACTGTGAAGCTCCCCGCCTCCGTCGTCGAAGAAGCCTTCATCAAGGCCAACCCCACGCTGGAAAAGGACATGATCACTGTCACCTGCATGGACGGCTACATCCAGGAGGTCCGCATCTGCCTGTCCAAAGACCTCTCCCCCGTGCCCTGCGGCCGCGACACGGTGCAGGACTGCAAGATGAAGGACGCGCTCTTCGAGCCCATCCGCTAGGCGGCCCACGCAGGGCACAAGCGCCGCCCCCTGCCCCACTTGCTGCCGAACACCCCGGGGGGGGGCCCGGGGGGACCCCGCGCGCCCCCCCGCTTCTGTATGCGGGAAGCAGAGCTTCCCCCGCTTCTGCCAAACGGGAAGCAGCGCTTCCGCCGCTTCCGCCCTGTGGGAGGCAGCGCTTCCGCCGCGTCTGCCGAACGGAAAGCCGTACTTCCTACGATGCGCGCGGCCCGCAGGGACGCGCGCCGGTCGCCGCCGCCAGGCGGCGAAACCCCTCGCCCGACATCAGAACCGATACCCAAAGCGCATCACGTCCTCGCGGCAGATGCGCCCCACGACCTCTGCCGTCTCGTCCGTGTAATAGACCCGGTAATTCGGGTTCCTGACCGAACGGTTCAGATGCGCGATCCCCGGCACGAACCCCAGGTGTGCCTCCAGCAGGTCCATATCATTCCGCCAGCTTTCCAGGCGGATGAACAGGTTACAGCGATCCTCACCAAACCAGTCCTGCGTGTAGCTGGAATAAGGGTTCAACATCATTGCCTGCGCGGTCATGGGATGTTTCACGAAGTTCGCAAAGTCCATCATCTGCGCCAGCCGCACCTGCCCGTGGTCGAAAGTCTGCGCCCGCAGCCAGTGATAATAGCTGACCATCCGGTCCCACGGGTTGCGCACGAAGGAAAACACGAAGAAATCCCGCAACTCGTCCTCGCTGACGACCCCCTCGATGTCCTTCAGCGTCGAATGCTTCCACAACCGACCCGCCGCCTTTTCCTGCAGCTTCTTCACGCGCGGGCGCCGCTTCTTGGCCTTGGGCGTATCGCCGATCAGGATATCGCCGCGCATGGCGCGATCCTCCAGCGCCGCTGCCATCGAGGTGCCGCCCGTCTTTGGAATATGGACAAAGATATATCGCCGCCCCGGGGAAATAATCATATGAAAATGGCTCCTTCTGTCGCGGTTACGAAATCCCTCTTTTCCTTCCCCGTCAACTCACGCAATAAACTTGCGTGGTGCAATCAGGGAGGACCCCATGGGCTGGCTGAAGGACGAAACCGGACTGGAACGCAACGCGGCGAATTATGTCGCCCTCACGCCCCTCTCCTTCCTGCAACGCGCCGTGCAGATCTGGCCCGAACATACGGCCATCGTTTACGGTCAAACGCGCCGGACCTACGCCGAATACACGGCCCGCATCACCCGTCTGGCCTCTGCGCTGGCCAGGTCCGGCGTGAAGCCGGGTGACGTGGTCGCGACGATCCTGCCGAACATCCCTGCCCAGGCCGAGGCGCATTTTGGTGTGCCTGCCTGCGGGGCGGTGCTGAACACGATCAACACGCGGCTCGACGCCGATACCGTCGCCTATATCCTCGATCACGGCGAGGCAAAAGTCGTCCTGGTAGACCCGCAGTTCCTGCCGCTTCTTGCCACCGCACTCGATCTGATGGAGGGTGAACAGCCCATCGTGATCGAGGTGGCCGACGACGCCGCAGGTGTCCACGCGGGCGGGCACTACACCGAATACGAGGCCTTCCTCGCCACCGGCGACGCCGATTTCCAGTGGATCCTGCCCGAAGACGAATGGGAGAGCATCGCGCTCAACTACACCTCCGGGACCACAGGGCGGCCCAAGGGCGTCGTCTACCACCACCGCGGCGCCTACCTGAACGCGATGGGACAGGTGCTGTCATGGCGGATCGGGCTGCACCCGATCTACCTGACCATCGTGCCGCTGTTCCACTGCAACGGCTGGTGCCACACTTGGATGATGCCCGCAGTCGGCGGAACCGTGGTGTGCTGCCGCGACATCCGCGCCGACGCGATCTTTGATGCCATTGCAGATGAAAAGGTCACTCATTTTGGCGGCGCGCCCATCGTGCTGAACACGCTCATCAACGCTCCGGCCGGCCAGAAACGCAGCTTCGACCATGTGGTCGAAGTCTTCACAGCCGGCGCACCGCCCGCCCCCGCCACGCTGGCGGCGATCGAGCCCATGGGCTTCAACATTACCCATGTCTACGGCCTGACCGAGACCTATGGCCCCGCCACCGAATGCACCTGGCAGTCCCAATGGGACCACATGCAGGGCGACGAACGCGCTGCGCAGAAATCCCGTCAGGGCGTGGCCATGCCCTTCCTTGAACCGATGGACGTCTGGGATGACGCCGGTCAGCCGATCCCGCGCGATGGCGAGGCACGCGGCGAAATCGTCTTCCGCGGCAATGGCGTGATGAAAGGCTACCTGAAGAACCCCCGCGCCACGCGCGAGGCGTTTCAGGGCGGGGTCTTCCATTCCGGCGACATCGCGGTGATGTTCCCGGACAACTACCTGAAAATCGCCGACCGGGCGAAAGACATCATCATCTCGGGCGGCGAGAACATCTCCTCGGTCGAGGTAGAGTCCACCCTGATGTCACACGAGGCCGTGCTGCTGTGTGCCGTCGTGGCCAAGCCGGACGAGAAATGGGGCGAGGTGCCCTGCGCCTTCGTCGAGCTGAAGGACGGCCACAGCGCCACCGAAGAAGACCTGATCGCCCATGCCCGCCACCGGCTTGCCGGATTCAAATGCCCCAAGACGGTGGTGTTCCAGGAACTTCCCAAGACATCGACCGGCAAGATCCAGAAGTTCGAACTGCGCAAGCTGGCGGCAGAGATCTGAGCGGTTTCGGATCGCTGCGCGATCCCACCCCCGGGGGGGGGGCCCGCGGCCCCGCGCCGGCGGCGGCGTCA
>NZ_JBNAGB010000003.1:14910-109275 GCF_049800975.1 Sagittula sp. S175 | reverse complement strand
TGGCTGGGTGTGTGCCCGCGGCCCCCCCCCCCCGGGCGCCCCCCCGGGGGGGGCGCCCGCGATTGGGGGAAGCTCTGCTTCCCCCCAATCCCCATCGCGGTATTTTCGTCAAGATGAAGCAGAAGGGCCATCGCCCTGGTCAATTGGCCCAGCCTTCATTTCTGCAACAGCCGTTGCCAGATTGCACCCGCTCTCGCCTGCGTGTTATCGTTTCGCCTGATCCAGAGGCAGAGCAGCGCCCGCATGACCGCATTGACCAAGTTCCAACGGCTTGAGGCCACTGGCCTCTGGCGCCCCGATACCGAGGCGCAGCGCCGCGAGGTCATTGTCTCGCTGGGCGATGCAACCCTGACAATGACATCGACTGCCGGCGAAGTGCTGGCGCATTGGTCGCTGGGTGCCGTTACACGCGCCAATGGCACGCAGCTTCCTGCGATTTATCATCCTGACAGCGCCCCGGAAGAGACCCTCGAACTGGACGAGGGCGAGACCGAGATGATCCAGGGGCTCGACCGCCTGCTGAAGGCCATCGACCGCCGCCGACCGCGACCTGGCAAGCTGCGTTTTCTCTTGTCTGGCGCCGCCGTTGCGACGCTGGTCGGGCTGGCGGTGTTCTGGCTGCCGGATGCGCTGGAGCGTTACGCCACGACCGTCGTCCCGCCGGTCAAACGCGCTGAAATCGGGTCGCGCCTGTTGACCGAAATCACGCGCCTGACCGGACAAGCCTGCATGAGCAATGATGCACGCGAGCCTTTGCGCCGCTTCGCCCTGCGCATCCAGCCCACAGGCAGCGTTGTGATCCTGCCCGGCGGCGGCTTTACCAGTGCGCATCTGCCCGGCAAGATCATTCTGCTGAACCGCAAGGTGGTGGAAGACTACGACGATCCGGACGTTGCCGCGGGCTTTGCCCTGGCGGAATCCACCCGCGCCATCGCCACTGATCCACTGGGCGAACTTCTGGACAGCGCCGGTCTGATGGCGTCGCTGCGGCTACTGACGACAGGCGAGCTGCCAGAGAGCGCGTTGACGGCCTACGCAGAACACATCATGACCACGCCCCCGGCGCCGCTGTCTCCGGCCAGCCTGTTGCCGGCGTTTGCAGCGGCAGAGCTGCGCAGCTCGCCCTATGGCTATGCCGTGGACGGGACGGGCGAAAGCACCCTGCCGCTGATCGAGGCCGATCCACGGAGGGAAGAGGGCTCACGCATGGTTCTGTCCGATGCCGATTGGGTGCGTCTGCAATCGATCTGCGGCTCCTGAGCCTTGCTTTTCATTCAAGCATGAAGAAACCCGCGAGCCGAGGCTGCGGGTTTCTTCGTTTCGGTTCTGATCAGTGTCAGCGGATGTAGGCCTGCGTGTATCCAGTGCGATGCACCGCTGCCAGGGCAGCGTCCACGGCCGTTTCGGTTCCGTAGGGGCCGACCCGCAGGCTCTGCATCGCTGCGCCGCCACGGGTCACAGAGGCTTGCTGCACAGGAAACCCTGCTGCCGCCAGACGCGCTGCCGCCGCCTGTGCCTTGGCCGGAGTGGAGAAAAGCCCGATCTGGACATAGCCTCCGCCCGAGGTCGTGGTCGAACTGCGGGTGGAGAGCACGTCGGTCCGGTACGGTGCCTGCGCCGCGTAATCCCGTTGCACTTCGGCAGGCGGGTACCCTTCGGCTGCGCGGTAGGCAATCACCGGCTCCTGCACGGAATGCTTGTACTTGCGCGTCCAGAGATTCGCGGGGAAGCGCTTCTGCTTTTCCGCCTGGTTGATCAGGCGGCGCGGCACCTGATTGGTCCAGACCTCCTGAGTCTCCATGAAACCGGCAACGGTCTGGATGGCTCGGTAGGGGTTCAGGCGATCATCTTCCCAGGCCGGACGGTAGCCGGCCGGCACCGTGGCCACCTGCGTGTCGCGGTTCTCGTAAACGTGGCGCGGCACGATGCGCGTCTGCGGCGCAAGGTTCGAATCCTGCCAGGAACTGCGATTGTAGTGGACGTTCTTGCCCGGGGCGGGCGCTTCGCCACGGCGCACGATGGTCACATGCGGCTGGGTCTGCGGTCCACAGCGGACCTCGACACGGGTGTTGCCGACCATGCGGTAGGCCTTGCCCGACTGGCAGGCATCCCGCGAGGGGATCCGCACGGTGGTCGGGGCAGTGACCGAAGGCGTGACCGGAACCGGACGTAGAACACGCGGCGGTTCGGCTGCGACCGGCTTGGAGGCAGGGGCCATGATGACGCGCGGCGCCGCGGGCACGGCCACGCGGGGCGCGTTGGTTGCCGCCGTGCGCATGACCGGCTTGGGTGCCGTACGCACAGGCGCCGGTGCGGGCGCAGTCGGTGCAAGAGTAATCTGAACGGGGGCAGCCGGCGCAGCAGGTGCGGGAGCCGGTGCAGGCGCCGCAGCACGCGGAGCAGGCGCGGCTGCGGCGGTCACGGTTCGGCTACCACCAAATGTCGGCGTCTGGCCGCAGATCGCCTGACGCTGGCGGGTCACGCGCGGCACCCAGGTCACATGGCCATCGAACCCGGCACGTACAAAGACACAGCCCGCGTTATCCACAAACTGGCGACCCGTGTAATCGGCGGGTGGGAAGTTTGTCGGAATGGCCGTCTGCTGCGCAGAGGCAGGCTGCGCGAAACCGACGAAATAAGTCATAAATGTGGCGCACAGCGCCAGGTTCTTCATCATCATATCTGCCCCCACAGATGGTCAACGCACCATGCCGCACCAGCTTTAGCCTGTAAAGCTTTGAAAAAACACAGCTTGCCTAGAATCCTCTGGACTCCGGGCGTGAAACAAGCGGTGGTAGCCGCCCGCCTTAGAATCGCCTTATTTTGGGGCCGAGATAAAGATGGTTAATGGAAACGGTGTATTTCTGGGGGCGAATTGCGCGGCAATAAACGCGCCAAAAAGGCCGTTTCGCCAGCGGGAGCGATTCTCTGAAGCGATGTGGCACCGGGGGAAAACCTGTCCCGGGAATCACCCGGGCCCGGGCATTTTCGTGCCCGCCCGGGGCAACTTCAGGACGCCGGGGCGACGGCAACGGCCTCCCAGAGCCGGGCGGCGGGTGTCCCTGCAAAATCGGCCATGCGGGTCTCCAGATCGACGAGCCACGGCCCGGCAAACGCCTGGGCATCGGCGATGGCGCGTGCGAAATCTGCCCGCGCGGCATCGTCGCGGCCCAGCTGGGCCTGTGCAATGCCACGTTCAAGATAGAGAGAAGCGCTCCGCGCCCTCTCCCGGGCATCGAGGCGCGTCCACCCGCCCAGCGCCAGCGAGATGGAGCAGTAGCGCAGCTTGGCCGCGCCCTCGTAGCGATCCTTTCGGCAGCCCGCGCCGGTCAGGCCGGAGGTCATGGCCAAGGTCCAGGCGGTCACGAACAGTGCCGCCCAAATCCCGATCAGCCAGCGCTTTGCGCGTGGGCTCACTTTGTCCCGAACATCCGGTCGCCCGCGTCACCCAGACCGGGCACGATGTAGCCCTTCTCGTTCAGGTGATCGTCCAGCGAGGCGGTGACCACGGGCACGTCGGGGTGCGCTTCTTTCATCCGCGCGACGCCCTCGGGCGCGGCCAGCAGGCAGAGGAAACGGATGTCCTTTGCGCCCGCCGCCTTCACCAGATCGATGGCCGCCGCCGAGGAATTGCCCGTTGCCAGCATCGGGTCCACGACGATGGTCACGCGGTCCTCCATGTTGGCGGGGAGCTTGTTATAATATTCCACCGGCTGCAAAGTCTCCTCGTCGCGGTACAGCCCGATGAAGCCCACGCGCGCCGCCGGGATCAGTTCGAGGATGCCGTCCAGAAGCCCGTTGCCCGCCCGCAGGATCGACACCAGCGCCAGCTTCTTGCCCTCGATCATGGGGGCGTCCATCTCGCACAACGGCGTCTCGATCTTCACGTTGGTCATGGGCAGCGAGCGCGTGACTTCGTAGGCCAGCAGGTGCGAGATCTCGCGCAACAACTGGCGGAAGGACGCGGTCGAGGTGTCCTTGTCGCGCATGATCGACAGCTTGTGCTGCACCAGCGGGTGATCGACGATTGTCAGGTGTTGGTCGAGATCGGTCATGTCTGCTCCAGTCGTTTCAGAACCGCCTCGCGCGTGGCCGCATCGCAGAATGCGGCTTCGATGGCGGTCTTGTTCAGGTCCCTGAACACCTCTTCGCCCCACTGGAAGGTGCTTGCAAGGTCTTCGTATTCCTTGTGCATCGTGGTGTGGAAAAACGGCGGATCGTCCGTCGAAACGGTCACTTTGACGCCGCGCTCGCGCAGCTTTGCGATGGGGTGGTCTTTCAGCGAAGGGAACACGCCAAGGAAAACGTTCGAGCCGGGACAGACCTCCAGCGTGATCTCGCGTTCGGCCAGCATGTCCAGCAGCGCGAAATCCGTATGCGCCCGCACGCCGTGGCCGATCCGCTCGACGCCAAGGTCCTCGACCGCCTCGCGCACCTCCTGCGGCCCGTTCCATTCGCCCGCGTGGGTGGTCAGCCTCAGCCCCGCCTCGCGGGCGCAGTCAAAGGCCCATGCGAAGTCGCGCTGCTTGCCCTTCTTCTCGTCGCCGCCCATGCCAAAGCCGGTGATGAAATCGCCCACGGTTTCGGCGGCACAGAGCGCCGTGCGCCTGGCCTGATCCGGCCCAAAGTGACGGATGCAGGTCACCGTGCCGCGCAGAAGGATGCCGTGATCGCGCTCCGCTTCGCGCGCAGCGTCCTGGATGGCGTGCAGGTATTCCTTCCAAGCGCTGACGTCACCGCCGCCGCAGAAATCCGGAGACATGAATGTCTCGGTATAGATCACGTCATTCGCGGCGCTTTCCTCCAGCACCGCCGTGCACAGCCGCGCGAAATCCTCGGGGCTTTTCAGCACCGAGGTCGCTGCCTCGTAAACCTCGAGGAAATGCCAGAAGTCGCGGTAGTCATACGACCCGTCGGGGCGAAAGATCTTCGACAGGTCGACCTTCTTTTCCT
This sequence comes from Sagittula sp. S175, assembly GCF_049800975.1. Lineage (NCBI taxonomy): Bacteria > Pseudomonadati > Pseudomonadota > Alphaproteobacteria > Rhodobacterales > Roseobacteraceae > Sagittula > Sagittula sp. S175. The sequence continues at coordinate 104,322 of NZ_JBNAGB010000003.1, read as the reverse complement.
TGGCCAGCCCACGGATGAAGGCAGGGGGCGCCATGCCTTCGAAATGGGTGTGCAGCTCCACCTTGGGCAGGCGCGAGATGTTGTGGATTTCCTCTTCGGAAAGCGGTTCGTTCGGGTCACGGTCGGTCACAGAAAGCTCCTCCCCGGCCCTTGTGCCGGGACATTCAGATGTGCGGCGATGGAGGCAGCGACGTCGGCAAACGCCACCTGCCCCAGCGACCCGGCCCCTGCCCCGTGCACCAGCACTGGCACCCGTTCGCGCGTGTGGTCTGTGCCGATCCATGTGGGATCGTTGCCATGGTCGGCGGTGATGACCAGTAGGTCGCCGTCGCGCAGACGTGGCAACAGGCGGCCCAGTTGCTTGTCGAACCATTCGAGGTGACGCGCGTAGCCCGAGACATTGCGGCGATGGCCATAAAGGCTGTCGAACTCGACGAAATTGGCGAAGGTCAGCGATCCCTCGGGCATGTCGTCGACCGCCTCGAACAGGTGGCGCATCAGGTCCACATCCGCGCCCTTCACCACCGTGTCGATGCCGGACATGGTAAAGATGTCGCCGATCTTGCCGATGGCATGGACCTTGCCCCCGGCGTCCTGCACCCAGTTCGTCAGGATCGGCTTGGGCGGCGTGATGGCATAATCGTGGCGATTGGTCGTTCGGGTGAACCCGCCCACATCGCCCACGAAGGGCCGCGCGATCACCCGCCCGACCTTCATGGCGTGCAGCATGGGGGCCAGCCCCTCGCAGAGGTCGTACAGCTTTTGCAGGCCGAAATGCTCCTCGTGCGCGGCGATCTGGAACACGCTGTCGGCGGAGGTGTAGCAGATGGGCCGCCCCGTCTGAACATGCTCCTCGCCAAAGCGCTCGATCATCACGGTGCCCGAGCCGTGGCAATTGCCAAGGATGCCGTCGCTGCCCGCCAGTGCGCAAACCTTCTGCACGACGTCATCGGGAAAGGCCGGCACTTCGTCCGGGAAATAATGCCAGTCCCACGGCACCGGCAGCCCGGCCAGTTCCCAATGCCCCGACGGCGTGTCCTTGCCGATGGAGGTCTCGGTCGCAGCCCCCCAACGGCCCGTGGGCGCGCCACTGGCCCGCGCGGCACCGCTGGCAAGGTCCGCCGCGCGATACAGCCCCAGCCCGGCCATGACGGGCAGGTCGAGCGGCCCGCTGCGCCCGTCCTCGGCCGTACCCGCCGCGCAGGCATCAAGGATATGTCCCAGCGTGTCCGCCCCGGTGTCCGGGTGGCCGTTGTTGAAAAACCGGTCCGCATCCGGCGCGCCGCCGATGCCCACCGAATCCATCACCACCAGAAATGCGCGCATCAGGCGACCCTTTCGATGACCAGAGGCACATCCTTCGGCGCCTCGCCATAATGAATGGCCGCGCGGACTGCGGCGGCGGCCCGATCTGCCTGCCCCTCGCGCGCCGCGTGAACCCGCGCGAGCGGCTGGCCTTTTTCGACCCGGGTGCCGACCCTGACCACCTCGGTCAGGCCGACCGCCGGGTTCACTACGTCGGTCTCGACCCGGCGTCCGCCACCAAGGTCGACGACCACCAGCCCCAGCGCCTCGCCGTCGATGCTGGCCACCGTGCCGGCGTCCACCGCCGTGACCTCCTGGATCACCGGGGCCTCGGGCAGGAAGCGCCGCCAGTCCTCGGTGAAACTCAGCGGCCCGCCCAGTTCATAGACCATCTTGCCGAACCGCTCCGCCGCCGCGCCGCTATCCAGTGCCTGCTCCAGCTTGGCCGCGCCATCGGCGATCCCGGCGGTCTTCAGCAGTTCGACCCCAAGGTCGATGCTGAGCTGACGCAGCGGCCCCTGCCGCGCGCCGGTCAGCACCTCCATGCAGAGGTCGACCTCCAAGGCATTGCCAAGCGAAGGCACCAGCGGCTGGCTCATGTCGGTGATCAACGCCGAGGTCGGGCACCCCGCCGCATTCGCCGTGCCCACCAGCGCCTGCGCCAGCGCGCGGGCGTCATCGACCGTCTTCATGAAGGCACCCGATCCGCATTTCACGTCCAGCACCAGCGATTGCAGCCCCGCCGCCAGCTTCTTGGACAGGATCGAGGCGGTGATCAGGTCGAGGCTCTCGACCGTCGCCGAAATGTCGCGGATCGCGTACAGCCGCTTGTCCGCAGGCGCGATGTCCGCCGAGGCGCTGACAATGGCGCAGCCCACCTCGCCCACGATCTGCCGCATCCGGTCCTCGTCCGGCGACACGGAATAACCCGGGATCGCCTCCAGTTTATCCAGCGTCCCGCCGGTATGGCCAAGACCGCGCCCCGAGATCATCGGAACGTAGACCCCGCAGCAGGCCAGCATGGGCGCGAGCACCAGCGACACGCAGTCGCCGACGCCGCCCGTGGAATGCTTGTCCACCACCGGGCCGTCCAGGTCCCAGTCCAGCAAATGCCCCGAATCCCGCATCGCCAAAGTCAGTGCCACGCGCCCCGCCTCGTTCAGGCCGCGCAGGCAGACGCCCATGGCAAAGGCCCCGGCCTGCGCCGCACTGACCTGCCCGTCGGCGAGGCCTTGCGCGAACCACGCCAGTTCCTTGGGCGACGGGTCCTCGCCGCGCCGCAGATGCGCGATGACCGTGCGGGCGTCCATCAGCTGCGGTCCATATGCTCGGTCGTAAAGGCGCCGGGCAGCAGGTCGCCCACCGTGGTGACCAATTCCGCGCCGTCCACCGTGGCCAGCGTGACCTTTGCGCTGGATTTCGCGAATTCCATCAGCTTCTGGCGGCAGCCGCCACAGGGGGGCACCGGGTGCGGGCTGTCGGCGATGACATAGGCTTCAGCGATCTCGGTTTCGCCCGCCGCGACCATGGCCGCAATCGCCCCCGCCTCGGCGCAGGTGCCTTCGGGGTAGGCCACATTCTCGACGTTGCAGCCGACGTAGACATTGCCCGCAGGGGTCAGCAGCGCCGCGCCCACCTTGAAATGCGAATAGGGAACATAGGCGTTCTCGCGCACCGCGCGCGCGGCGTCTGACAGCGACATGGGAGTCTCCGTGGCTATAGGGTTCGGCCATCGTGCGAGTCCGATACGCCATTTGCAAGCCCGTCCTCGGGGAAAGCGGCCCGCCTGCTCCCCATCGGCCTGCTCCGCAACGGGCTTGATTAACCTCTTTCGGGCGCAGACCCTCTATCCAGAGGAGAATCGCCGCCACCGCCCGCGAAATATCGCTGCGTTAGCGCAATCAAACAGACACACCCTTGGCAACGCATGGCCCGCCCTGCTATCGCCGCGCCAGACGCTTTTACATGATAGTTTAATGCTGAACTATCGCCGCACCGCCACGCCGGAGACCCGCCAGATGACCGAGACACCCGCCGACAAGGACACCCTGCGCGACGCCGCGCTGTTCTACCACGAGAACCCGAAGCCCGGGAAACTGGAGATCCGCGCCACCAAGCCCATGGCCAACGGCCGCGACCTGTCGCGCGCCTATTCCCCCGGCGTGGCCGAAGCCTGCCTTGAAATCCAGGCCGATCCGGCGAACGCGCGGCGCTATACGACCAAGGGCAACCTCGTCGCCGTGATCTCTAACGGCACCGCCGTTCTGGGCCTCGGCAACATCGGCGCGCTGGCGTCCAAGCCGGTGATGGAAGGCAAGGCCGTCCTGTTCAAGAAATTCGCCGGCATCGACTGTTTCGACATAGAGGTGAACGAACCGGACCCGGTCAAGCTGGCAGAAATCGTCTGCGCGCTGGAGCCGACCTTCGGCGCGGTGAACCTCGAAGACATCAAGGCGCCGGATTGCTTCATCGTTGAACAATTGTGCCGCGAGCGCATGAACATCCCCGTTTTCCATGACGACCAGCACGGGACGGCCATCGTCGTGGGGGCCGCGGCGGTGAACGCGCTGCACGTGGCGGGCAAGGCGTTCGAGGACATCAAGGTCGTCTCCACCGGCGGCGGCGCGGCGGGCATCGCCTGCCTCAACATGCTGCTGAAACTGGGCGTGAAACGCGAAAACGTCTGGCTGTGTGACATTCACGGGCTGGTCTACGAGGGCCGCGCCGAGGACATGAACCCACAAAAGGCGGCCTTTGCCCAAGCCTCCGACAAACGCGCGCTGGACGAGGTGATCGACGGCGCGGACCTCTTCCTGGGCCTGTCGGGACCGCGCGTCCTGAAGCCGGAACATGTGAAGAAGATGGCCGAGCGCCCGATCATCTTTGCCCTCGCCAATCCCACGCCGGAAATCATGCCCGACCTCGCCCGCGAGGCCGCGCCGGATGCGATCATTGCCACGGGCCGCAGCGATTTTCCCAACCAGGTCAACAACGTCCTGTGTTTCCCCTTCATCTTTCGCGGGGCGCTGGACGTGGGCGCAACCACCATCAACGACGAGATGGAGGTCGCCTGCGTCGAGGGCATCGCGGCGCTGGCCCGCGCCACCACCAGCGCCGAAGCGGCCGCCGCCTATCGTGGTGAACAGCTGACCTTCGGCGCGGATTACCTGATCCCGAAACCCTTCGACCCGCGCCTCTCTGGCGTCGTCTCCACCGCCGTGGCCAAGGCCGCGATGGAAACCGGCGTGGCCACCCGCCCGCTGACCGACCTCAAGGCCTACAAGCAGCAGCTCGATGCCTCGGTCTTCAAATCCTCGCTGTTGATGCGCCCCGTGTTCGAGGCCGCCGCCACCGCCTCGCGCAAGATCGTCTTTGCCGAGGGCGAGGACGAGCGCGTGCTGCGCGCCGCGCAGGCGATCCTCGAAGAGACCACCGAACAGCCGATCCTCATCGGCCGCCCCGAGGTCATGGAGGCGCGCTGCGAACGCTTTGGCCTGAAGGTCCGGCCCGGCGTCGATTTCCACGTGGTGAACCCGGAGAACGACCCCAGGTATCGCGACTACTGGGAGACATACCACAACATCATGGCGCGGCGTGGCGTGACGCCTGACCTTGCCAAGGCGATCATGCGCACCAACACCACCGCCATCGGCGCGATCATGGTGCATCGGGACGAGGCCGACAGCCTGATCTGCGGCACCTTCGGCGAATATCGTTGGCACTTGAACTATGTCCGGCAGGTGCTGGGCACCAAGAAGCTGCACCCGCAGGGCGCGCTGTCGCTGATGATCCTCGAGGACGGCCCGCTGTTCATCGCCGACACCCATGTGCACAGCCGCCCCACCCCGGAGGAACTGGCCCGCACCGCCATCGGTGCCGCGCGCCACGTCCGCCGCTTTGGCCTGAAACCGAACATCGCCTTCTGCTCGCAGTCCTCCTTTGGCAACCATGTCGAAGGCTCGGGCCAGCGGCTGCGCGAAGCGCTGGAGATCCTCGACGCGCAGGATTGCGACTTCTGCTATGAGGGCGAGATGAACGTAGACGCCGCGCTCGACCCCGATCTGCGGGAACGTCTGCTTCCCGGAAACCGCATGAAAGGCGCGGCCAACGTGCTGCTGTTCGGCCATGCCGACACGGCCTCGGCGACGCGCAACATCCTGAAAATGAAGGCCGGTGGCCTCGAAGTCGGGCCGATCCTCATGGGCATGGGCAACCGCGCGCATATCGTGACGCCCTCGATCACCGCGCGCGGGTTGCTGAACATGGCGGCTATCGCGGGCACGCCGGTGGCGCAATACGGCTGATCTACTGCGGCAGGGCGGGGGCCAGTTCCCCGTCCTGCAACGCCCAGACCTGCTGGCATTCCCCCGCGCCGATCCGCCCGCACAGCGAGCCTTTGAGTGTCAGGCGCAGCGCGCCCGGCCGCTCCGCCGCCACATCCTGCACGGCATTCAGGAAAACGCGGGTATAGCCGCCCTCCTCCTCCGCCTGCCAGACCGAGGTCAGGCACCCGGCCGGACCGCAGACCAGATCGTCGACGGTGGAGCAGCTCAGTTCACCATGCCGCAGAACCAGATCCTCGGGGTTCACGCCGTCCAGGTCGATCGCCTCAGTATAGCGCGCTCCTTCCGTGACCTCGCCGCCCAAGGCGGCACAGGCCGCGCGCATATCCTCCAGCACATGCGACGCCGGATCGCGCAGGGTCAGCGCCGCGCGCTCCTGCGCGTCGAAATCCGGCAAGGGACAGGCGGCCTCGACCGCGGTGATGGCCTCGCGCGACCCTTTCAGCGAAAGGAAACGCCGCACCGGCATGTCATCGGCTGTCTCCCAATAAAGCACCTCCATCTCGACCCCGGCCTTCAGCCGTTCGATCCCCCGCAGCGCGTCGCGGGTCAGCTTTGCCTCGAAGGTGCCCGGCCCGATGCTGCGAAACGCCAACGGCGGCAGGGCCGTCCCGCCGACAAAGACCAGCGCGTCCAGATCGGGTCGCGCGGCCAGATCCGCGTCGTCCTGCCCGCTCAGCCCAAAGCCCAGCGGCCCACCCGCATCGCAGGACAGACCGACGCAGAACCCCTCGTCGCAGATCCACGCCGCGTTGCGTCCCGGCTCTGGCCCCTGCTGGAACGTCCATTCCTGCGCCGTTCCGGGCGACGCCAACATCATGGCCGCCGCGATCACCCATCCTGCCCGCATGCCCACTCCTTTTTTTGACAGGACACACCGACCAGCAGGTAGCGTCAAGCGTTGCAGAGGCGACTCAGCTGCTTTGCAACAGGGTCATGGCGAACTTTGCAAACCCGCGCCAAGTTTGCAGATAACCTCCGTTAATTCGGACGGTTTGCAAATATTTGCAGGCCGATTCTCTTCAAATTCGCAAACTTCCTGCGATAATCTGTCCTTGGCAGCGCCAACACACTTGCGAGAGCGACCTGCCTCGCCCTAAGCCCTGAGGCGAGGGAACATGAGGAGGGACCCATGGGGTACAAGGACGTTTACGACAGCTGGAAAGCCAACCCGGATGCATTCTGGATGCAGGCGGCCGAGGCCATCGACTGGGAGACGAAACCCTCCAAGGCGCTCTTTGACAAGGGCGAGAACCTGTACGAATGGTTCGCTGACGGCATGGTGAACACCTGCTGGAACGCCGTGGACCGCCATGTCGAGAACGGTCGCGGCGAGCAGACGGCAATCATCTACGACAGCCCCATTACCCATACCAAGCGCGAGATTTCCTACGTCGAGCTGCGCAACCGCGTTGCCATGCTGGCCGGTGCCTTGCGCGCCAAGGGTGTCGAAAAGGGTGACCGCGTCATCATCTACATGCCGATGATCCCTGAGGCGCTGGAGGCGATGCTCGCCTGCGCCCGTCTGGGGGCCGTGCATTCCGTGGTCTTCGGCGGATTCGCCGCGCACGAACTGGCCGTCCGGATCGACGATTGCAGCCCGAAGGCGATCATCGCCGCCTCCTGCGGGATGGAGCCGGGCCGCGTCGTCCACTACAAACCCTTGCTGGACTCCGCCATCGAGCAGTCCACCCACAAGCCCGACTTCTGCGTGATCTTCCAGCGCGAACAAGAGGTTGCACAACTCATCGAAGGCCGCGACTACAACTGGCACGGCTTCCAGTACGGCGTGCAGCCCGCCGAATGCGTGCCGGTCGAGGGCAATCACCCGGCCTATATCCTCTATACCTCCGGCACCACCGGCCAGCCCAAGGGCGTCGTGCGCCACACCGGCGGCCATCTGGTCGCGCTGAACTGGACCATGAAGAACCTCTACAACGTCGAGCCAGGAGAGGTCTTCTGGGCCGCCTCCGATGTGGGTTGGGTCGTCGGTCACAGCTACATCTGCTACGGCCCGCTGATCCACGGCAACACCACCATCGTCTTCGAGGGCAAGCCCGTGGGCACCCCCGACGCGGGCACCTTCTGGCGCGTGATTTCCGAGCACAAGGTGAAGAGCTTCTTCACCGCCCCCACCGCCTTCCGCGCCGTGAAACGCGAGGACCCGAAGGGCGAATACGTCAAGAAATATGACCTCAGCGGGCTGCGCGCGGTCTACCTGGCCGGCGAACGCGCCGATCCCGCGACCATCGAATGGGCGCAGGAACAGCTGAAGGTGCCCGTGGTCGATCACTGGTGGCAGACCGAAACCGGTTGGGCCATCGCCGCGAACCCCGTGGGGATCGAAGAACTGCCGATCAAACTCGGCTCGCCCACCGTGCCGATGCCCGGCTACGACGTTGTCATCCTCGACGAGGCAGGCCACCCGGTTCCGGACGGCGAACTCGGCGCCATCGCGGTGAAACTGCCGCTGCCTCCGGGCACGCTGCCGACGCTGTGGAACGCCGAAGCGCGGTTCAAGAAATCCTACCTCGAGCATTTCCCCGGCTACTACGAAACCGGCGATGCGGGGATGAAGGACGAAGACGGCTACGTCTACATCATGGCGCGCACCGATGACGTCATCAACGTCGCGGGCCACCGCCTGTCGACGGGCGCCATGGAAGAGGTCCTTGCCTCTCATCCGGACGTTGCGGAATGCGCGGTGATCGGCGTCACGGACGACCTCAAGGGCCAGCTGCCCATGGGCTTCCTCTGCCTGTCCTCCGGCGTGAACCGCCCGCATGACGAGATCGTCAAGGAAGCTGTCCGGCTGGTCCGTGACCAGATCGGCCCGGTCGCGGCGTTCAAACTGGCCTGCGTGGTGGACCGCCTGCCCAAGACCCGCTCGGGCAAGATCCTGCGTGCCACCATGGTCAAGATCGCCGACAGCGAAACGTTCAAGATGCCCGCGACCATCGACGATCCGGCGATCCTCGACGAGATCAAGGAAGCGCTTCAGGGCCTCGGCTACGCCAAGTAAGGCAGGACCCCGGACAAACAGAAAAGGCCGCGTCAGCATATGACGCGGCCTTTTTCGTTCCAACCTTCGGGCCGCTCAGATATCGACCTCTTCCGGCACCACCCGCAGCGCCTTTTCCTCGTCGAAGAAGCGCACCGCCTCCTCGCCGTCCGGGATCGGTGTGCCGTCCTGCATCGTCGTCACCGACACGTAGCCGCCCGCCTCCAGCTCGTAATACGAGGTGCACAGCGTCCCGAGCGATTCCAGCATGGCCATCAGCTGGCTTTCGGCCATCTTGTTCATCTCGGGATCAGGGCTGTCGAAGGTGAAGGTGACATTCTCGGGGGCCATGCAGATGCGGTTGCCATCCAGCACCCCTTCTCCGGTGATCGTTCCGGGAAATCCTTCGGAATACAGCGCCTTGCCCGCGCCACCGATCTTGTCTCCGTCCACTTCGAGAACGGTCAGCACCTCGCAGGTGTCACTGTCGTCGGCGTAATTCGAGCACTCGAAGGGCGTTTCCGCGATGATCTCCTTCAGCTCCTCGCTGGTGACCAGCCGACGGTCGGTGGGACCGTCAATATCCTGCGCCACGGCGGCGCAGGCGCTGGCACAAAGGGCAATACTCAGGGTCAGGGTCTTCATGGCGGCTCTCCTGTCTGTCTGACAGAAGAACGCGCCGCGCCCTACTCCGTTCCCTTTTTCGCAACCGGAGACCCGATCGCCGGGGCGAACCACAAGATCACCGACCCCGTCACCGCCGCCGCCGTCGAGGCCAGAAGGACCGCCAGCTTCACCCCTTCCAGCTCGCTGCCCGAAAAGGCCGCCGAGCTGATGAAGATCGACATGGTGAACCCCACCCCGGCAAGGAACCCCGCGCCGATCATCTGCGTCCAGCTGATTTCCGACGACAGCTTGGCCCAGCCCAGCCGCGTGGCGATCCAGACGATGCCGACGATCCCCAGCGGTTTGCCGATATAAAGGCCAAGGATGACCCCCAGCGACTCCGGTGCCATGGGCGAAAAGGTCGATCCGAGGATCAGCAACCCGGTGTTGAAGAAGGCAAAGAGCGGCAGGATCAGGTAGTTGGAATAGACCTCCAGCGCTTCCTGCAAGTGGAACCCCGGCTCGCGCAGACGTTCGACCGCATTGGTCAGACGGCGCACGGCGGTGTCGCCCATGTGCTCGGGCTCGTCCTCGCCCTCGACGATGGCCACCGCCTGCGCCGCCACGCTGCGCCCGTCCGCCGGGCGGCGCGAGGGCAGCATCGCCGCCGTGATGACCCCGGCCAGCGTCGCGTGCAGCCCGCTTTCGTGGATGTAGAACCACAGCACCACGCCAAGGAACATGTAGGGCATCCGGTTCCAGACCTTGCCCCAGTTCAGCAGCCCCATCACGGCGACCACGGCCACGGCGATCAGGAATGGTTCCAGATGGAACCCCTCGCCGTAGAACAGCGCAATGACGAGGATCGCGCCAAGGTCATCGGCAATTGCCAGCGCTGAGACGAAGATCTTCAGCGATGTCGGCACTTTGGACCCGAGCAAAGCCATGATCCCGAGGGTAAAGGCGATGTCGGTGGCCATGGGCACACCCCAGCCGTGGATATACTCGCCGCCCCAGTTCACCCCCGCATAGATCACCGCAGGCACCACCATGCCGCCCACCGCGCCGATGATCGGCAGGATCGCCCGGTCCCAGGAACTGAGTTCTCCAAAGATGATCTCGCGCTTGATTTCGATCCCCACCAGCAGGAAGAACAGCGCCATCAGGCCGTCGTTGATCCACATCTCCAGCGGCAGGGCGAAACTGTGTTCGCCGAAACTCAGCGCGAAGTCCGTTTCGCGGAAATGCTCGTACTGGTCGTGAAAGCCGATGTTCGCCACCAGCAGCGCCAGTAACGTGGCGAGGATCAGCACCAGCCCCGCCGAAGCCGCCCAATGAAAGAAATCCTCGGAGGCCAGTGACAGCCGCACGCCCAGCGGCTTCTCGATGGCGTCGAGGATTGCGTCCTCGTCCCAAGCCCCGTCATAGAACCGCCCGTCGATGAAGATCAGCGGCATGTGCAGGTGCGTCGTGTCGCCCAGGGACCGGCGGTCGAACTCAAGCTTCTCGTCCGTCTCGTCCGACGCCATGTCGGCCCGGAACTGCGCCACGTCCAGACCCATCTCGGCGGCCAGCGCCTCCAGCCCGTCCTGCGAATAGTCGGGCCGCTGCTCGAACAGCGCGGTGTTCATCTCGCTGAACCGATCCTGCCGCGCTGCCGCGATGGCCGCCCGTGCCGCAAGTTCCGCGCCCTGGTCGTCGTTGTTCGGCAGGATGAAGCGCACCACGATGGCGGTACTCTGCGCGCCGAACCTTTGCGGCGAGCGGCCAACGATGTCGCGGATTCGCCGCGTGTGGCGGCAGGTGTAATCCACGTACCAGATGATCTCGACCCGGCCGCCGCCGTCCAGCAGGAAATCGCGATCCGGCACGTAGGTGCAGTTCAGGTGTTGCGCCATGCGCGGGCCTCTTCGTCGTCCGGGCGTCTCAGGGCCCTTTGACGGAAAGATGACGCAAACCACGCGGGGAGCAACCCCGACCGGCCCGCATGACGGTCATGCCGCAGTCGATTGGCGGGAAATCAGCCGCTGGCCTGTTGCGCATCGCCCTCGGACACCCGCGACGGCACCACCAAAGGCATCCGGCATCGCATCGACCGCTCCACCAGCTTCTCGGCCTTGCGCATGGACAGGACCGGCAAGGCCCGCGCCATGTCCTTCATGCTGAACTCCGTCCAGCCCAGCGTCTCCGCCAGCTCGATACGCTGTTCGGCACCCAGTTCCTGTATCGCCAGCGGCTCCGGCAGGATGCTTTCTACCCCGGCGCCCTCGGCCACCAGCAGAACATGGCGCGCGCAGGCCACGTGCACGTAGTCCAGCCCCGGCAGCGACGGCATCATCCGCACCCCCGGCAGGCCTGTCAGCGCCAATGCGGGCACGAGCGCCTCGTGCTGCCCGGCAAGGCGGCTGACCTGCGGCGAACGCACCAGCACGCGATGCTGTGGCGAGATCAAAACCGCCCGCGACGGCATCCCCGGCCCCAGCGCGTCCTTGCCGATACGGATCGGGCGCTTGCGCGGATTGCCCATCTGCTCGGCCCAGCTGATCCGGGACGTCCCGACCCACAGCACCGGCTCCGCCCGGCCCGACATCGTCGTCACCAGGTCACCGGGGCGGATGGCCTCCACCGTCCTTGGCCCGCCGGGCGTTGCAATCAGACATCCGGTCACGAAACACATCGGCGCCCCCTTTGTGTGCATCACCCATGGCCACGGGACCGCCTTGCGCGCCCCGCCCAGGGATTGCGCCGGACTATCCGTCAGCGGGGTAAACCCGAAGTCAACGCGCCCCGATTTTTGCGTCCTCAAACGCAACAATCTGTCTCAGGGTAAAGACATGCTTGCCAGATCGGGATCAATCCGTGAACACGACCGACACCTTGGGATCGCCCGGCAGGCCCGCGTAGGTCACGCTGGCCCCGCCCCCGGCCTTCGCAGGCGGCAACAGCGGCCCGATGGAGCCGACGGAGATCAGATCCCCTGCCTTCATCTGGTAGCCCGCCTGCATCAGCCACAGCACCGAATTCGCCGGGTTGCCCAGAACGGACGCCCCCGGCGCCTCCGCCATGACCTCGCCCGAGGCCGAGCGCACCGTCACCTGCATCGCGCCCAGCGCCTCCAGCATGGCGGCGGGGTCCTCCACGGCGATCTCTGCCCCCATGACGCCCAGCCGGGGCGCGACGCCAATCGCCGTCAGCGTCACGCCGTTGATCGGCTGATCCTCTGCCAGCGTCAGGTCCGGCAGCTCGATGAAGGGCCGCACGCCCGACACGTGCTGCATCACCTCTTCGGGCGTGGTCGCGCCATTCACCGCGTCATCACCGATCACCAGCAGCAGGTCCGCCTCGAACAGCGGTCGCGCGCCAAAGGCCGCCGGAACCGAGGCGCCGTCCTCCAGCAGCATCTTCTCGTACAGCACGCCACCCACCGGTTCCGTCACCCCGAACCGGTCCTGCGCGGGTTTCGACGTCAGCCCAGCCTTGTAGCCCACCACCGGACCAAGGTTCACCTGCATTGCTTCGGACAGCTTCTCCTGCGTGCACAGCGCATCGTCCATCGTGCCACCCGGCACCAGCGCCTGCGTCGGCACCTTGGCCTGGAAATCCGCGACGAATGCGGCAATCGCCTCGTCGCTGGCGCAGTCCGCGCCCGCCGCCCCGGCCATCCCGGCGCAGATCACCGCCTCACAGGCCATCGCCAAGATCATCTGCAACTTCATCCATCCAACTCCCTGAAAAGGCGCGCTGCAGCAGCCCAGCCTGACCACCGGACACAACCATTGCACTACCAATCAACCTCCAAAACAATCAAAAAAAGGAATTGCCTTGCGATATTTGGCGTCTCGTGGTCTCGTACGCCAAAGTCAATTTGATCGGTATTGCCATGGCCATTCGTACCTTGCAGTTCTCAGGCAATCACGTGGGCCTTGTCGTTCGGGGAAAGACCTCGGCAGATCACAAGCCCGGCGTCATGGAGCAGCACGCCGATTGCATCCTGTCCAATGGCGCCCCCATGGGATTCTTCGGCGAAGGCGGCGGCAATCTCTCCAGCGGCAGCACCAGCAGCAGCCGGGGTGGCAGGTCATCCGGCAGCCGGCCCTCCTCCGCCGACAGCAGCTCCAGTTCATCGGGCGGCAGCGTCGGCATGGGCCTGGACGGCGCAGTCTACGATTTTCAGGAAATGATGCAGAAACGGCCCTACTACGTGAACGACCAGCAGGCACAGACCTACAAGGTCATATCCGCGGTCATGCGCATTCCCGTATCCGCAGCCGCAGCCAAGATCTTCGACAGCTACTGGACCAACCTCGACAAGAATCCGGACACTTTCTATATCCTCGGCGGCAATTGCTCGACCCGGGCCTCCGGGGCCTTCATGGCGGCAAACCTCCTGGCCGGGGGTATACCGGGGCTGGACACGCCCTCGAACCTCTGGGACCAACTGCTGCGCGTCTTCGGCAAACAGGCCGATTGCTGCTACGGCCGCGTCAGTTTCCAGCCCAACGCAGGCGGGCAATCCTACAACGTCAAGGTTGCCGAATGAAACGTTTTACCCTCCCCCTTCTGGCGGCCCTCGGGATCGCGGTTTGGGGCATTCCGAATACGGGAGGAGCCTGGGACATGGCCAAAGCAAACTATCGGTGGGAATGGCCCGCAGGCCGCACGGCCTCAAACAAGCTTCTGGTCCGGGTCACGGATGTCTCAAAGCAAAGCCAGGGGCTGTTCGGACTGCGCAAATCTCCGTCCATCGGTGACAGCTACCCCGACCCGATGGTGCTGACGGGCCATATCATCGCTGCCCTGCCGCACCCCGGCACCGGCGATGTCCAACTTGCCCTGCCCGCCGTCGAACTGGGCGGAGCGCAAACAGGCTCCATGGTCGCCCTCGGCCTCATCGACGACGGGATCGTGATCTGTCTTCAGCCTGTCGATGCCGATATGACCGAGGACGCCGCGACGAGCTGGCTCGACGGTTGGACCTGCACCGGCTGAACGCCGCTGGCAAAGGTCGACGGACAGACGGGCAAGGGTCGGCGGGCGGGCGCTTCTGCCGACAGGCAGACAGAGCCGCCCCCGACCCGTCCCCCTCAGACGAATTGTTCGCGGATCAGCCGTTCTTCCAGCCCGTGACCGGGATCGAAAAGCACGCGGTGCTCCACCTCCGGCTGCGAGCGCACGTAGACCTGCACCACATCGCGGACTGATACACTGTCCGCCTCCGCCATCACCGGACGCTTGTCGGCCTCCAGCACCTCGAACCCCACTTCCGCCGACTTCGGCAGCAACGCACCGCGCCAACGCCGGGGCCGGAAGGCCGCAACCGCCGTCAACGCCAGCACATCCGCGCCAATCGGCAGGATCGGCCCGTGAGCGCTGTAGTTGTAGGCCGTCGATCCGGCGGGCGTCGCCACCAGTGCCCCGTCGCAGACCAGTTCCGGCAGGCGCACCTTGCCATCCACGCTGATCCGCAGCTTCGCCGCCTGCGGCCCGGCACGCAGCAGCGACACCTCGTTGATCGCCAGCCCGCGATGCTCCGTCCCGTCCGCGCACAGCGCCCGCATCCCCAGCGGGTTGATGACCGCCTGCTCGGCGGCCTCCAGCCGCTCCGGCAGACCGTGTTCCGAATACTCGTTCATCAGGAACCCGACCGTGCCCCGGTTCATCCCGTAGACCGGCACCGCCAGTTCCTGGGTCCGGTGCAGCGTCTGCAACATGAAGCCGTCACCGCCCAGCGCCACGATCACATCCGCGCCGCGCTCGTTGTGATCGCCGTAGCGCCGCGTCAACCCGGCCAACGCCGCCTGGGCGATGGGCGCGCGTGAGGCGCAAAAGGCAATCCGTAGCGACATGGCGTCCCCTCCCGTGGCGGCGGTTTCCTGTCCGCGTCCATTCGAGCGGATCGAACCACAGAAGCCCTCAAAGCACCACCCGGGACGCAAGATAATTACACAAGGTCGCTTTGCCGCCTTTGCGACCCCCGTTCCGCCCGCTATGAGAGCGGTTAACGCGAATCCTGACAGGAGGCCTCTCCCATGACGACCAACGGTTTCTTCACCGAAGACCTCGCCGACCGCGATCCCGAACTCTTTGCCTCGATCACCGGCGAACTCGGCCGCCAGCGCGACGAGATCGAACTGATCGCCTCCGAGAACATCGTCTCCCGCGCCGTCATGCAGGCGCAGGGCTCGGTGATGACGAACAAGTACGCCGAAGGCTACCCGGGCAAGCGCTACTACGGCGGCTGCGACTGGGTCGACGTGGCGGAAAACCTCGCCATCGAGCGCGCCAAGCAGCTGTTCGGCTGTGAATTCGCCAACGTGCAGCCGAACTCCGGCTCGCAGGCCAACCAGGGTGTGTTCAACGCGCTGCTGAAGCCCGGCGACACCATCCTCGGCATGTCGCTGGACGCCGGTGGCCACCTGACCCACGGTGCCGCCCCGAACCAGTCCGGCAAGTGGTTCAACGCGGTCCAGTACGGCGTGCGCAAGCAGGACAACCTGCTGGACTACGATCAGGTGCAGGAGCTCGCCAACGAGCACAAACCAAAGCTCATCATCGCCGGCGGCTCGGCCATCCCGCGCCAGATCGACTTCGTCAAGATGCGCGAGATCGCGGATAGCGTCGGCGCGCTGCTGCATGTGGACATGGCCCACTTCGCCGGTCTGGTGGCAGCGGGCGAGCACCCCTCGCCCTTCCCGCACGCCCATGTCGCGACGACCACCACCCACAAGACCCTGCGCGGCCCGCGCGGCGGCATGATCCTGACGAACGACGAGGCGCTGGCCAAGAAGTTCAACTCGGCCATCTTCCCGGGCATCCAGGGCGGCCCGCTGATGCATGTCATCGCGGCGAAGGCGGTTGCCTTCGGCGAGGCGCTGCGCCCCGAGTTCAAGGACTACATCAAGAACGTCATCAACAACGCGCAGGCGCTGTCGGACCAGCTGATCAAGGGCGGTCTGGACACCGTGACCCACGGCACCGACACCCACGTCGTGCTGGTGGACCTGCGCCCCAAGGGTGTGAAGGGCAACGCGACCGAAAAGGCCCTCGGCCGCGCCCACATCACCTGCAACAAGAACGGCGTGCCGTTCGACCCGGAAAAGCCGACCGTGACCTCGGGCATCCGTCTGGGCTCCCCGGCGGGCACCACGCGCGGCTTCGGTGAGGCCGAGTTCCGCCAGATCGCCGACTGGATCATCGAAGTGGTCGATGGGCTGGCGGCGAACGGCGAAGACGGCAACGCCGAGGTCGAAGCCAAGGTGAAGGCCGAGGTCGAGGCGCTCTGCAAGAAGTTCCCGATCTACCCGACGCTCTGATCGGGCGCGGGGCGGGAATATCCCCGCCTTCCCCCGAACAACAAAACCGCCGTGGACCCCCACGGCGGTTTTCATTTTTCAGCGACCATCAGTCCGTCACGCCTCGGCCACCGCTGCGACCATCCCGCAATCCTCCGCCAGCACACCCAGCGCCTTCAGGAATCCCTCGGCAGCGTTGCCCTCGCACAGGATCGCGGCAAACCCCTCTGCCGCCGCCGCGTCACCGCGCACCACGGCGCGCAGCGTGTTCAGGAACAGCTTCTCATGATCGCTGACCCAGGCCGAACACGCCGGACAACGGGCCGAGTTGAAGCGGAACACCCCCTCCCGCGCCTGCCGCATCGCCTGCACCGCGCACAGGACGGACAGCCCGGCACGCGGCCCCCTGTCACTGCCGAAACAGGCCAGCGCATCCGAGGTCGCCGCCAGCCAGCCATGCGCACCCGGCTCGGCGAAGGTCTCGAAGTAGTGGCGCGCGATCGACAGCACGATGAACTCCGGCGGCGCCAGTTTCAGCGCCTCGATCCGCGTCCCGCGCCGCGCCTCGGCGCATCCCCTCGACTGCATGCCCATGGGTCAAACTCCTGAAACCAACGAGGCCCGCGCCCCGCAGATTATTTATAAGTAAAATACTCAGGTATTCGCAACGGGCAAAATCATGTCGCTTGATCGACGATCACCGCCCGGTCGAACCGCCACTCCGCCAGGTCCTCCTCCGGCACCATCAGGTACAACTCGGCATCCCCGGCACTGACGAGGTAGCGATCGGTTGCGAAACCCTCCGCGCTGAACGTCATGACATGCCGCCAACCGCTGCGGCCCGGCTGCCACGACCGCTCGTACAACCCCGGATCAATCTCCAGCTCCGGAAGCGTCTGCAAACCGTCAGCCCAACCGCCAAACTGCTCGCCGAAATCCTCCCCCGCGCCCTCGGCCCGGAACGGATCATACCCCCATAGGCTCTCGATCCACTCCGCCAAAGCATTGCCGCGCGACAGAAGGGGCCAGTGTTCCGGTATCGAGACGCAGGGAGACCCACTCAACACGGCGCAGTCCGTCATGCCGGCCCAGGGACGGCCCGTCTCGGTTGCATCCCAGAACCGGATCAGCGCCTCGGGAACGTCGCGCCGTTCCAATCGCTCCGTCTCGGCGTGATGGAACACGCGCACAGCGCCCTGCCACGTGGAGGTATCGTAAAAGACCGACAGCAGGCCGTGATCCGGAAACTCCGGCGGCAAGGACCCCGCCGCCGCCATCTGCGCAAGGTTGATCTGCCCGACAAAGCCCAACGGCATGGGACGGAACAGCGCAGGCCGCTTGATCGCGTGAACCGCATGCATGCCCGCCACGACATCCTCTACCATCCTTGACTGGGCTTCCTTCTGGTCTACAGCCGCGTCCCCTTCGGCATCTGCGCCGTCCGGCAGGAAAAACAACGGAGGGTTCCTCCAGACCTGTTCCTGAAGTTCAAGCGCCTCGTCCATAAGCCGTCCCCGCTCCGCGGCATCCGGCAAGGGCCCGCGCACCGGCCAGGCCACCCCCGGCGGCAAGGCCGGAAGCCCGCCCAGCCGCGAGGCCAGCAGGTGCTCCGGACCGTCCGGCACCCGCTGACGCAGCATCGCCAGCGCAGGCAACGCCGTCGCCACGACCGCCTCGACCTGCCCACCCAACCCGGCCTCTGCCATCATCGCCCGCAGCTGGGCCACGTCCCGAAACAAGGGCATCACGCACTCCCCCTTACATCCTGAAGCAAGAGTCCCACCATCCGAATACAATCACAAGACATCCCGCTTCTTCTTGGCCGAAATCCTCCGGGGGGAGGCCGCAGGCCGGGGGGCAGCGCCCCCCCCCCCCCCCCCCCCCCCCCCCCCCCCCCCCCCCGCCCCCGCCACCCGCGCCCCCTCCCCTCGCCCCCCGGAAATGATGTGCAGGAACCGTGCAGGCCGGGCGGGCCGGGGTTCACGCCGCCGCCCTTTCGCGCTACTCCATCGCCAAACCAATGCAGGCGATCCCAGATCATGAAACCCATCCGCCTCCTCTCGGGCGTGCTCACCGTCGGCTTCTGGACGCTTGCGTCCCGCGTGCTCGGCCTCGTCCGCGACATCCTCATCGCCACGCTGATCGGTCCCGGACCGCTGATGGATGCCTTCGTCGCCGCCTTCCGCCTGCCCAACATGTTCCGCCGCTTCTTTGCCGAAGGCGCGTTCAACGCCGCCTTCGTGCCGATCTTCTCCAAGAAGGTCGAAGCGGACGAGGACCCGCAGCGCTTTGCCCGCGACGCCTTCAACGGGCTGGCCTTCTGCCTGCTGATCCTGACCGCGCTGGCGCTGATCTTCATGCCCGCGCTGGTCTGGGCCACCGCCGGGGGGTTTTCCGGCGACGAACGCTTTGACCTCACCACCGCCTTCGGGCGCGTGACCTTTCCCTATATCCTGCTGATCTCGCTGGCGGCGCTGTTTTCCGGCGCGCTCAATGCCATGGGCCATTTCGCCGCCGCCGCAGCAGCACCCGTGATGCTGAACATCCTCGTGGTCACTGCGCTGCTCTTCGGCCCCTCCTACCTCGGTGGCGAGGCGATCTGGTGGCTGATCTGGTGCATTCCCATCGCCGGCGTCGCGCAGCTGGCACTGGTCTGGGTCGCGGCCTCCCGCGCCGGGCTGCGCGTTCGCCCCGGCCTGCCGCGCTGGACCCCGGACATGAAGCGCCTGACCCGCATCGCCATCCCCGCCGCGCTGGCCGGGGGCGTCATGCAGGTCAACCTCCTCGTCGGACAACAGGTCGCCTCGCACTTCGACAAGGCCGTCAGCTGGCTGTTCAACGCCGACCGCCTGTATCAACTGCCGCTGGGCGTCGTGGGCATCGCCATCGGCATCGTCCTGCTGCCCGACCTCTCGCGCCGCCTGAAGGCCGAGGATCACGCGGGCGGGCGCGCGGCCTTCTCCCGCGCCGGGGAACTCAGCCTCGCCCTCACCGTCCCCTGTGCCGTGGCGCTGGTGGTCATGCCCGTCCCCCTCGTGTCGGTCCTGTTCGAACGCGGCCGCACCGGGCCAGAAGACGTACAGGCCATGGCGCTGGCCGTGGCAATCTACGGCCTCGGCCTGCCCGCGTTTGTCCTGCAAAAGGTGCTGCAACCGCTGTATTTCGCGCGCGAGGACACCCGTTCCCCCTTCCGCTACGCCGTCTGGTCCATGGTGGTGAACGCCATCGCCGCCATCGGCCTTGCGCCCTACATTGGCTGGATCGCCCCGGCCATCGCCACCTCGCTGGCGGGCTGGACCATGGTCGTGCAACTGGCATGGGGCGCGCGCCGCATGGGCGACGTTGCCCGCTTCGACAGCCGCTTTCACGCCCGCGTCTTCCGCATCATTGCCGCCTCGCTGGTGATGGGCGCCGCGCTCTACGGTGCGGAACTCCTGCTGCGGCCATGGCTGGAACAATCCTTCGTCCGCATCTTTGCCCTGCTTCTGCTGATCGTCATCGGCAGCATCGTCTACGGCATCGCCGGACAACTGCTCGGCGCCTTCCAACTGTCCGAATTCCGCAGCATCCTGCGCCGCAGGAGGGCGTCATGACCCCGGCACCGCAGCTCAAGGCCCTGCTCACCCGCGACGACACCCTCGCCGCGCTCGAAACCCTCGCCGCCGACGCGCAGTCCGAGCTGATCCTCGCCTTCCGCAGCTTCGCGCCCGACACGCCACTGCAAACGGAACGTCTGCGCGAACTCGGCCTGTCCACATGGACCGACCTCATCCCCTGGCTGACCCGTCGCGGTGTGCGCTTGTTCGTGGCCTTCGGAGACGACGATCCCCTGCTCGACTCCGCCCGCCACAGGCGCGCCTGGCTGACGGCCTCGGGTTTCGCCAATGTCGCGCAAGGCGATGCGCAGATCCTCTGCGCGCCCCATGGCCAACAGGCCGGGGCGGTCTGGCGCTGGCGCCTGCGCGGCCCCCTGCGCCGCGCGCTCAAACGCCTGAGGCAGGACGAACCGCGCCACCTCACCATGCCCCAGCGCGCCACCCTGAAAGGCACGCACCCGCTGCGCAGCCAACACATCAACCAGTCCTTCGCCATCGCCGACGGAGAACGCGCCCTCATCGGCGGCTTCAGCCTCGACGCCCGCCGCTCCGACACCGCATGGCACGATGTCGCGGCCCTGATCGAAGACGCGGATTTCGCCGGAGCCCTGCGCGCCCATTTCGCCGACAGCTGGGCCGCCGCCATTGCGACCAAAGCCCCGCCGCTGGCCACGCCGGCGCGCCCCTTCCATAGCGTCACCCGCCGGCAAAGCCGCCCCGAACTGCGCCTCCTGCGCACGCTGTCCGACCCTCGAACCGACCCGTTCCGCCTGACCGCACAGCCGCGCGACACCAGCTTTGCCACGCAGCTGGCCCGCCACTTCGCCGCCGCACGCGACAGCGTCTACATCGAGACCACGGCCTTCCGCGATGCCGCGCTGACCGAGGCCCTGACCCGCGCCGCGACATCCGCCCCCGACCTGAATGTCGTGCTGATCCTCGACCCACGCGCCGACCGCCTGCCGCTGGCCGGAGCCGCGGGTGGCGTGAACCACGCCCGCGCCCTGCAAGACGCTCAACTCTCCCGCCTCTGCCGCGCCTTCGGGTCACGGCTGACAATCCTCACCCAGGCGTTGGGTCAGGCACCTGCCACTGGCCCGGATCCCCTGCCCGGACGCCTCGCGGTGATAGACCGGACCTTCGCCATCCTCGGTTCGCATGTCCTGACCCGCCGCGCCTTGGCTCTGGACACCGAAGCCTCCGTCCTGGTCCGCAACCCGTCCTTTGCCGCCGACCTGCTGGATCGCCGCGCGCAACACTGGCTGGGCCAGACGCCCGACTCCTTCAGCGCCTCCGCCTGGCGACAGGCCAAGGCACCGCTTGAGGCCGTGACGCCCCCGTCGGCCCGTCCGCTGCGCCATCGCCTGCCGGACATCCTGTTCTAGCAACTCGCCCGGGAAATCCCGTTGCCGGGAACCTGACCCTAGCTCTTCTCCGCTTCGGGCTTGGGCGTCTCCTGCGGCACCACGTCCTTGCCGGACTGCGCATCCACGATGGACTGAAAGTCGAACCCCGCGTCGATGGCCTGCAAATGCTTGGCAATCTCTGTGCTCAGGCTCGCCTTGCCGTCATTGGAAAACAGCACGATCCGCATCAGGCTCTCGATCGAGGTCTGCCGCTTGCGATACGTCGAATACAGCGCGAAACTCAGCGCGAACAGCGCCGACAGGGTGGTCAGGGCCACGGTGGACTGGAACAGTTTCACCTGTTCGTAATAGGCCCCCAACAGCGGCCAGCAGATGACCGCCAGCGCAAAGACCATGCTCAACCAGAAGGCGGGCTTGTTCATCAGCGCGTAGGACCGCGCCTTGATATACAGGTCACACATCAGGACATAGCGGAAATCCAGCGCCGCGCCGTCGTCGCGCCCGGTCACGAACTGCCGCTCTGCCGCGTCCAGCAGCAGCTTTGCACTGATCCCATCGGTCGTCAGCGGTTTCATCCCGGCGCTCCCATCGCTGGACACATTCCCCTTGTGGAAACCGTCCTCCCCGGCGTTGCGCCTGTCAAGATCGCGCGGGACGAGTGCGACCTACTGCCCGCGCAACTTTGCCAGCAACCGCGCCCAGCCGCCGGGGATCAGTACCATCGACAGGGCGAACCCGGTGACAAAGCCCGCGATCTCGGCGATCCAGCTGTCATCCGTGCCGAACAGCAGCCCGAACACCAGCTGGATGCCCATCAACATCCCGATCAGGCTGAACGCCCGCAACTGCGGTGCCCCAACCGCGCCCAGCCGCAACCACAGTAGATAGGAAAACCCGCCAATCAGGCCAAAGGCCGACGGATAGGCCCCGATCAGCCACGGGCTGTTGCTCAGCAGGCCAAAGGCCACCGCCCCCACTGCCGCACTGGCGAAAAAGATCACCACGAAGGGGATCGCCCCCATGGCCTCCACCACGACCTTCCCCATGGCGAGGACAAAGACCATGGCAAAGGCCGCCTGGTAGAACGACCCATGCAAAAACGGGTAGGAGAAGAACCGCAGCAGGTGCTCCACCGGCCACGTGTTGTTTTCCAGCATCCAGTCGAACAGCTGGCCGCTGAACCCGAACCGCTGGATATAGTCGATGCGCAGACCCACCGCGTCACGACCGCCCACCAGCCCCATCTCGGACAGCGAAAACACCGCCTCGACCCCCAGCAGCACGAGGAACAGGGCCACCACCACGGGAGGCAGCGGGTTCACGGGGGCTTCGTTGTGCGGATGGGTCATGGCTTCTTCCTTGACGGTGCTCGGCCCCCTCGGTACGCCAGCCGGGCACAAACTTCCAGATGGAGTACCGCCATGACCGAGGGGGTCCAAACCTCTCCCGCCTTCAAGCCCCGTGTCTTTTCCGGCATCCAGCCCTCCGGTGGGCTGACGCTCGGCAATTATCTCGGCGCCCTGAAGCGTTTCGCCGACAGCCAGAACAACGGCGTCGAATCCATTTTCTGCATGGTCGACCTGCACGCGATCACCAACGTGCTGAACGACGCACAGGCGCTGCGCCACAACACGCGCGAGCTGTGTGCCGGGTTCATCGCCTCGGGCGTCGATCCGGAAAAGTCGATCCTGTTCAACCAGTCGCAGGTGCCCGGCCACGCCGAGCTTGGCTGGATCTTCAACTGCGTCGCCCGCATGGGCTGGATGCAGCGCATGACCCAGTGGAAGGACAAGGCGGGCAAGAACACGCAGAACGCCTCGCTCGGGCTGTTCGCCTACCCGGCGCTCATGGCCGCCGACATCCTGCTCTACCACGCCACCCACGTCCCCGTGGGCGAGGACCAGAAGCAGCACGTCGAACTGACCCGCGACATCGCGTTGAAGTTCAACCATGACTTCGGCGTCGACTTCTTCCCGATCCCCGAGCCGGTGATCGAAGGCACGGCAACCCGCGTCATGTCCCTGCGCGACGGGTCGAAAAAGATGTCGAAATCCGACCCTTCGGACGCCTCGCGCATCAACCTGACCGATGACGCCGACGCCATCGCCTCCAAGATCCGCAAGGCGAAAACCGACCCCGACGCCCTGCCGTCAGAGGCCGAAGGCCTCGAAGGCCGTCCCGAGGCGCGCAACCTGGTGAACATCTACGCCGCGCTGAACGACCAGACACAGGCACAGGTCCTGTCCGAGGTCGGCGGCAAGCAGTTCTCCGAGTTCAAGCCCATGCTGGCAGAGCTGGCCGTGGCGAAACTCTCGCCCATCTCGGGGGAAATGTCGCGCCTCATGCAGAACCCGGACGAGATCGACGCCATCCTGCGCCGCGGCGCCGAGCGTGCCCGCGAGATCGCCGACCCGATCATGAAGCGGACGCTGGACATCGTCGGCATGGTGCGCTGAGCCCCCCGCCAGACGGACAAACCAAAAGGGCGGGTCCTCCCCCGCCCTTTTTCATGCCCGCTACGCCCGTGCTGCGACCCCTTCGCGCACCCAGGCCCGCGCGGCGTCCAGGTCCTCCAGCCGGTAACTGCGCACCTGTATCCCGGCCATGCCCGGCGCCTTGGACAGGATCGGACAGAACCAGCCGATATCGGACACCAGCGCCACGCGCCCGACGCCCTTCAGCGCCGCCGGATCGACACCCAGCTCGATATCGCCATCTTCGAAGCCCGCGAAACTCTCCACGACCTCCACGACTCCAACCCTGTCGTGACGCGCCATCAAGGCCGCCATATGTGGCAGCACCGCAGCATAATCCGCGCGCGACAGCATTCCGCGAATGGTCAGTTCGACCACACCATCCGTGTCGTCTTCACTATAGAACAGGGGCAAGGGGAGGCATCCTCGGCACATGTGCAGGCAGCGCCCGCAGAGTTGACGGGACCTCCGACAGATGCGTCAAGTTTTTGGCAAATTTGAGGCAATCCTCGCATAAAGCCGCAAGGCGTGGCTGGCATCCGCCCCCACCGCAGGCATCACCGGGTCATATGCCGCGCAAATCAGCGCCGCGATATCCGGTCGCAAAACGACCCGCCCAGCCGCAACCGCCAAGGGCGACCGGACGGCAAAAGCCGCCTCGCCCCAGCTCAGCATGATCCGCACCACCTGCCCAAGCGCCAGTTCCTCGGCGGGCACAGCCGCCAGCGCCCGGTCCATGCGCAGGAACACGAAAGCCGCCCGGATCGACCCATCCGCATCAAAGCGGAACACCCGGTACTGGTTCGCCGCCTCGGCCTTCAGCCGCGCCAGCATCTCCGGCAAGCCCTCGACCAGTTGGCCAAGGTCCGGCACCGCCAGCAGCTCGTCCCACGCGCGGAAAAAGAACACCATCAGGTTGGTGCCCTGCTCCGGGTCGGTCTCGGCCATCTGGTGCCCCGCCAGCGCACAGACCGCCTCCAGCGCGCCCTTCACCACCGCCAGCGTCTCGTCCTGCACGCCGAAAACGATCGGCGCAATCGGCCGCCCCCAGCGCGCACAATGATACGTGCCATCCGCGCGGGTAAACAGCGCCTCGACATCCGAAGGCGTCAGCGCGCCCTGTGCTTCTTCATGGTCCAAATACTCGATCCCCGCTGTCTGCCAGCGCAACGCAGATAGGTCGCGTAGGGCGGGGTTATACCCCGCCGCCCCCTCAGGACAAGGTCAGCCGTCGAACAGCGTCCCCTGCGACGGCGGACGCGGCGGCTCCAGCCCGATATGCCGCCAGGAGGCCTGCGTCAGCATCCGTCCACGCGGCGTCCGCTGGATCAACCCCTGTTGCAGCAGATACGGCTCCACCACCTCTTCCAGCGCATCGCGGCTCTCGCTCAGCGCCGCCGACAGGGTCTCGATCCCCACCGGCCCGCCGCCATAGCTCTCGGCGATCAGACGCAGATAGCGCCGGTCCGCACCATCCAGCCCCAGCCCGTCCACGCCCAGCCGCGTCAGGGACGAATCCGCGAGCTGACGTGTCACCACGCCGCCACCCTCGACCACCGCGAAATCCACCACGCGGCGCAAAAGCCGCCCCGCGATCCGCGGCGTGCCCCGCGCTCGCTTGGCGATCTCCATGGCACCGTCGCCCTCGACACGCACCCCCAGCTTGCGGGCATTGCTGGCGACAATCGTCTCCAACTCCTGCACCGTGTAGAAATTCAACCGCGTCGGAATGCCAAACCGGTCCCGCAAGGGCGTCTGCAACAGCCCCAGCCGCGTCGTCGCCCCCACCAGCGTGAAGGGCTGCAACTCGATCCGCACCGTGCGCGCCGCAGGCCCCTCCCCGATGACGAGATCCAGCTCGTAATCCTCCATCGCCGGATACAGCACCTCCTCGACCACCGCGCTCATGCGGTGAATCTCGTCGATGAACAGCACGTCCCGCGCCTCGAGGTTGGTCAGGATCGCCGCCAGATCGCCCGCCTTCGCCAAAACGGGACCAGAGGTCATGCGGAACCCCACACCCAACTCGCGCGCCATGATCTGCGCCAGCGTGGTCTTCCCCAGTCCGGGCGGGCCGTGGAACAGCGTGTGGTCCATCGCCTCGCCACGCTGACGGGCCGACTCGATAAACACCCGCAGGTTCGCCCGCGCCTCCGCCTGGCCCACGAAATCGTCCAGCATCTGCGGACGCAGCGCGCGATCACGATCTTCCGGCATCGGGTCCGGGCGCAATGTCGGATCAGGTGTCTGGCTCATCAGTTCGCATTCAATCCAAAACGGCGCGTGTGCAGGCGCTCTTTCCACAGGCTTTCCAGCGCCACAACATCCTCTGCCCGGGCCGTCGGCGCAACCAGTTCGAGGATCGAAAACCGGAAAGTCGCCGGATCGCGCCGTTGCAATTCCACGGTCACCCCCCTGTCACGCGCCACGTGTGACCGCCAGCGCCCCAACAGGTTCTCTGCACCATAAGCCGAACCCACGTACCGGGCCCCGTCCCGCTCATCCACGATCAGGTATACGCCGCGCCACTCCCGCAGGCGCGCCGCCCATGTTGATGGCAGGGACCGCACCAACTCGGCCGTGACGACGAACCCCTGCCAATCGGGCGCGGGCGGGGTCAGACCCCAAGTCCGGCGCAATTCCAGAACCGGCAGGCACGTCGTTTCCGCCAATCGCATATAGGCCCGGCCACCGGGATCAGCGACGACCAGACGACCACGCAACTCGGCCATCTCATCCATCCGGTCAAAGGAGAACCGCGCCCGTGTCGCAAGGCTTTCAAGCTGCACGTCAGGATCGACAGCCGCCACCATACGCATGAAGGCCGCATCGCCCCGCAGCCCCTCTACCGTCACCGGCGCCTCGCCCCTGCGACGGTACAACCCGACAAAGCACAGCTCCCCATCCGGCAAAGCCAGGAAACTCGCCATGATCGCGCGCTTGCGGACCGTCGCCTCCGGTCCGGCTGCGTGGGTGGACTGGTAAGCCTCGAATGCGTCGATATCCGTCTCGACAAGCCCCGCCAGGGCAACCCGTCCCGACGCAGTCGGCACCTTGTGCAGGGCCAGAGCCACGTCCCGGCGCTGCAGGCCGTTCTGGTCCAGGATGTCGGCAAACTCCAACCTTGGTCCTCGCGTAGGTCGGGGTTACACCCCGACTCCCCCTTACCCCTTGGGCGCCAGCAGTTTCAACGCCGCGCGGATCAGCCCGGCGGTGTCCGCTTCCGGAGCCTCCCCCGCCGCCTGCGCCACGGCACTCGCTGCCTCTCCCGGCGCATAACCGAGGTTGCCCAAGGCCGACAACGCCTCCGCCTGCGCCGAAGCACTCGGAGCAGGCGCAGCCGTCACCGCCACCGGCGCCACGTCCTCGATCACCGCCTCGTCGTCCAGCGCGGGCGCGGGCGTGCCCGCCACCGCGCCAAAGCCCATGGCCATGACCATCGGCGCCTTGTCCTTCAGCTCGTTCACCACCCGCTGCGCCGTCTTGGGGCCGATCCCCTTGGCCGCCTTGATCGCGTTCCAGTCGCCCAGCGCAATGGCACGGCTGACCCCATCCGCGCCCAAGGCCGACAGGATCGCCAAAGACGCCTTAGCCCCCACGCCCTGCACCGACATCAGGAGCCTGAACCACTCCTTTTCCACCAGCGAGGGGAAGCCGAACAGCTGCAACAGGTCCTCGCGCACCAGAAGGTCGGTGAACAACGCCGCCGCCTCGCCTGCGCGGCCCAGGGAGGCCAGCACCCGGTCGGTGCAATAGACCACGTAGCCCACGCCCCGCACGTCGATCAAAACGTGGTCGTCGCCCTTGTAGACGATCACCCCGGCAATGCGCCCGATCATGACAAAGCCCTCATGCCCTCACCCTCATCCGCTGCATCCCCGACTGATGCGCATGGCAGATCGCAATCGCCAGCGCATCCGCCGCGTCCGGCCCAGTCAGCACGACCCCCGGCAGTTGCATCTTTACCATGTGCTGGATCTGCTTCTTGTCGGCGTGGCCCACGCCCACGACCGTCTTCTTCACCTGGTTCGGCGCGTATTCCCCGACCGAGATACCGAACTGCGCCGGCACCAGCAGCGCGACACCCCGCGCCTGCCCCAGCTTCAGGGTGCCCACCGCGTCCTTGTTCACGAAGGTCTGCTCGATCGCCGCCTGCTCGGGCGCGTATTGCCGGAACACATCGGTCAATTGCCGATGCAGCGACAAGAGCCGCATCGCAAGCTCGTCGCCACCATCCGAGTCGCAGGTTCCGTTCGCCACATGCCTGAGTCGGCTGCCCTCGACGTCGATGACGCCCCATCCGAGGTGTCTCAACCCCGGGTCAATGCCCAAAACCCGCATCCTCGCCCACTTTTGTTGTTTTGCCGTCACGATTAGCACGAAACGCGAACATTTGCCAAGGTTAATACCGCCAGGGCGAAAAACGACAACACCATCACCGTCCGCGACAAACGCTCAAAAACGACGTCGAAAATCGTCATTCTGCAGCGCAGAAACGACCCCTGTTTCGGCGGATTTTAGCCTTGTTTTAAAGGCGATTAACCGCTTATCGAGCCATGCAAAAACCGCATGAGAACCATGCAGAAACTTCGGCTTGTCCGGGCCGCCTGCACATTTTACGTGCGCTTTGAAAACAAACACACCCCCCTATCGAGAGCTTCCAAAATGTCCGCATTCGACACCACCCGCATCCATTCCCACACCGGTTCCGCCGCCCGCATCGGCTCCATGTTTACCGCCGCCTTCGGCGCGCTGCACCACTGGAACGACGCGCGCATGACGCGCAAGAGCCTGTCCTCGCTCACCGACCGCGAGCTCGAGGACATCGGCCTGTGCCGTGGCGACATCGACCACGTTTCCAGCCGCTACTAAACGGCCGGGACCGCGCAGCCGGGGAAACCCTCCAACGGCTGCGCCCCTCCTGCCGATCAGTCTGCCCGGAAAAGAAAGGCCGCGTTCCCATCAGGAAACGCGGCCTTTTGTTCCGTGAGCAGCGGAGACAGAGAGATCAGGAAACCACGAGAGAGACGATTTCAGCCAATTTTGCGGTGATCGGATCAACCTGCATGAACCATGCGCCAACACGTTCGTACATCGTGCCCTGCGCCAGTGTTTCGACATTTGCGAGATATTCGGCCTGGCCGAGGAACCCCAGCACCAGCACCTTGAACCCAAAGAAGGCGAGCGCCGCCCAGACCAGCGTCCGCAGGGACGACCCCGTGGCCTTGGCTGCCCTGTCGGGTTCCTGAACGTAGACGCCGGTTTTCTTGTCCAGCTTGGTGACGTAGCCCTTCGCCATCCGCTCGTGCTTGCGACGAACGGCGTCCTGGCGGCGGTTATAACTGCGGAGCGCGTCTTCCATGACAGCCTCGTGTGTACCGGCCCCCACCGGTTAAACACATTTTTAGCCAAAGAATGTGGCGAGATTTGGGCAGGTGCCGCAGGTTTTACGCAAATCTGACGTTAACCAAACTTATTTTCCGCCGAAGCCCGCCGGACCTGCCCGATCACCGCCACATGCGGTGGTATCGGGCCATCCGGCGACCTCCATATACAGTCACACCCGTGACGACCGCCTTATTTGCGCAGCAGCAGCGTCACCCAGTCGCCGATCACACCGCGACGCACTTCGCTGATTCCCTGTTCCGCGTAGGCCGCGACCACCTCGTCGGCCTGCCGCGTCAGGATGCCCGACAGAATCATGTAACCGCCCTCGGCCACATGCGCCTTCATGGACGGTGCGAGGTCGATCAGCGGCTGCTTGAGGATATTGGCAAAGACCAGATCATAAGGCGCCCGCGCGTGCAGCGCGTCGTTCTCAAAGCCCGCCGCCTCGACGCAGATCACCTTGTCCGTCAGCCCATTGGCCGCAACGTTGGCCTCTGCCACCTCGACCGCGACCTCGTCGATGTCCGACACGATCACCGGGTTCGGCCAGATGCGCGCTGCACCCATGCCCAGCACCGCCGTGCCACAGCCGATATCCGCCACGTTCTGCCCCACGAACCCCTCGTTCGCCAGCGCGTCCAGCGCCTCCAGGCAGCCCTGCGTCGTGCCGTGGTGGCCCGTGCCGAACGCCATGGCCGCCTCGATCAGCAGCGGTTCCGACCCCTCGGGGATCTTGTCCGCATCATGCGAGCCATAGACAAAGAACCGCCCCGCCACGACCGGCGTCAGTTCGCGGCGCACCTTGTCGACCCAATCGGTGTCCGGCACCTCGGAGATGACAAAGGCGTTGGACTGGAACGCCGCCGCCAGCAGCGCCAGTTCCACGTCGTCCGGTTCCTCGATGAAATAGGCACCGACTTCCCATGTGCCCGACCCATCCTCGATCTCGAACACGCCAACGCCGGTCGGCTCCGGCCAGACCTCTTCCAGCGCCTCGCCCAGCGCCTCGGCGCGGGCCTTGTCATCAAGCTTGGTAAAGGCGGTCCAGGTGGGCATCTGTATCTCTCCGGTGAAGTTGCACGGCCCTTACACCAGCTTGCCCGCCTGCGCCAGCACGACAGACCCGACCCGCAAAGATGAAGGAATCCGTTGCCGGGCGCGCGGTCTTGGGCAATCCTTTCCTCATTATTTAGGAGTATTGCCATGAAAACCTTCCTCAAGATCGTCGGCGGCTTCGTCGGCTTCATCGTCGTTGTGCTTGTTGCGGTGTCCTTTTTTTCCTCTGGCGCGCGGGACATCGCCAAGGATTTCGTCCGGAAATCCAGTTCCGGCGACACAGCCGGGGCCCATGCGCTGATGCATCCCGGCCTGCGGGACCAGTTCACACAGGAGAAATTCGCCCAGATGTTCGCAGGTGCTAAGCCATACGAGAAGGTGACGTTCAACAGCGCCTCCGTCACGGCAGGGGCGCCCACGGTGCTGGAGGGCACGGCCACCACCGCCACCGGCTGCATGTCGAAACTGAAATTCGAGGTCTACAACGACCAGATCACCAGCTTCGACATCCAACCGCTCTGCCGGTGATGCGGGCAAAAGGTTAAATTGCCAGCTGACAATTTGCCCCCGCAATCCGGGAAAACCGCTTTAAAATCAAAGCACCCCGGATCGCAAAAGGTTAACGTCACTCCGCCGGGGCCGGGACGAAGCGTGCGAACCGCGTCTCGTTCCCCGGTTCCGGGTGGCGCGGGATCATGAGCGCCAGACCCAGCGACACCAGCGCAAAGCATGTCGCCATGCCAAACACCGCCCCCGGCGCCACCAGCCAAAGGTAGCCCAGCGCGGCCGGCAGAAAGACCGCCGCGATGTGGTTGATGGTAAAGGCCACTGCGGCGGTGGGCGCGATGTCCCCCGGATCGGCGATCTTCTGGAAATAGGTCTTCAGCGCCAGTGCCATGGCAAAGAACAGGTGGTCGACGACATACAGAACCGCCGCCAGCACCACGCCCCAGCCGAACCAGTAGATCCCGCCGTACAGCGCAAAGACGATCGCCAGCCCGGTATATTCGAACACCAGCGTATTCCGCTCGCCGAACCTGAACACCGCCTTGCCGAACACTGGCCCGATCAGCATGTTGGCGACGAGGTTGATGAGGTACAGCCCCGTCACCTCGTGCACGTCAAAGCCAAAGCGCTCCACCATCATGAAGCCCGCGAAGACCACAAAGATCTGTCGACGCGCCCCGGCCATGAACTGCAACGCGTAATACAGCCAGTAGCGGCGGCGCAGCACGAATGTCTTCTTCTGCGGGTTGGGGCTGTCGAACTGGGGGAACATCACCGCGCAATAGGCGACGATCACCAGCGTCAGCCCGCCCGACACCATGAACACGGTGTCATAGGACAGGTCCAGCGTCTCCCACGTCATGACGATGATGCCATAGGCCACCAGCGTCGCCGCAGACCCGGCGGCGATCAGCCAGCCCAGCACCTGCGGCGCGCGGTCCTTGGGCAGCCATTGCAGCTGGAGCGACTGGTTTACCGTCTCGTAATAATGAAAGCCGATAGACGAGAAGAGCGTCACCATCAGCAGCCCGCCCATCGTCGGGAACCACGCCGTCACCGCCGTCGCCACACCCAGCAGCGCCAGCGACACCAGCGCCAGCACCTGCTCGCGCATCACCATGATGACAAGGATCACCCCGATGGCCAGAAACCCCGGAATTTCGCGCACCGAATGCAGCCAGCCGATATCCGACCCGTCGAACTGCGCCACCTCGATGACAAAGTTGTTGAGCAGCGCCGACCAGGTGGCAAAGCTCAGCGGCATGGCGATGGCCATGAGGAACAAGAGCGTGATGGGCCGCTTGTGCAGCGGCAGGTCACGGGCGTCGGAAAGCGGAATCGGTGTCATGATCCCCGATTACGCCTGTCACGCGACCTTGGCGAGATAAAATCCATGCGCGGGGCATGTTTCCTGACGGGCAGCCCGTCACACCGCCTGTGCGGAAAACCGGTATCCGACCTCCGCGAACCGGTCGCGCGGAAAGACGTACCCCCACCGGCCCGGCCACCGTGCCGTGCCCGGCATCCGAATGCACATACAGCGCCACACCCGGCGATATCTCATGCGCGACGCCGTCGATGGTCACCACGCCGCTGCCCGACAGGCCAAAGTATATCTCGCCGGTGGTATGGCGATGGGGCAGCAGCGTACCCTCCGGCCCGAACTCCGCCACGCCCGGCACCATGGACGAGGTCGCCGTCTTGTCACCGTCGAACAGCGTCTTCCAGCGCACCGTGCCAAAGGCCGGGTCCTCGCCCCCCTCGAGCGGCGCATGGTCGGCGTTGGCGATCACCGGCATGGTCTGCAACATGGCCGCCGTCAGGTCGAACTGCATCATCGCGGTCGCGTCGTTCATCCCGGTCATGGTCCTGCCACCTGTGCACGTGTCCCGTCCCGTGCCCCGTCCCGCGCGAGGCTGCCTGTGACAGCCCCGCGATTCTCTCTTGAAAATGACCCCGCGCGTCGTCCATGGAAAACCGCCTGCCCGCCGCCCCTGCCCTCCCTGCGAAAGCCCGCCATGTCCGCCCGTCACAACCCCTACGACGCCGAGAACTTTCACGCCTCGGCCATCGCCGAAGGACGCCACCGTTCCATCGTCGGAGGCCGCTGGGACGAGACGGGCCGCATCCAGATGGAGATTCTACGCGACGCAGGGCTGCGCCCCGACCACCACCTGCTCGACATCGGCGCGGGCGCGCTGCGGCTGGGCTGCAAGGCCGTGCCCTACCTTGATCCGGGCCACTACTGGGCCACGGACGCCTCGCGCGCGCTACTGCTGGCCGGTCACGCACAGGAGCTGGAGGACCCCTCCCGCCTGCCGGAAACCCAGCTGATCGAGGACCAGTCCTTCGACTTCCCCGGCGTGCCGGACACCATCACCCACGCCATCGCCTTTGCGGTCTTTCCGCACCTGCCCATGGCCTACCTGCGCCGCGCGCTGACCAACCTGCGCCGCTTCCCGGCGCTGGAGCGCGTGATGTTCACCGTATTCCTCGCCCCGGACGCCGGTCACGCCGCGCGCCCCTTCCGCCAGCCCGACGGGGTGGTGACGCACGACCTCCGCGCGCCCTACCACGTCCTGCCCGAGGACGTGACCCACATGGCGCAGGTCACAGGCTGGGCGGTGCAGCGGGACGACCGGATGCTGCCCCGCGGACAGGTTCTGTTCACCGCCACGCCTGCCTGACGTGGCAAACATTCACGTCTTCTGATCTGTATCAAGACATCCTTGTCGATTCTCGGGCATCACCCTGCGCAACACGCGTGAGAGGAGCCCACCCATGGACGTCGTCCCCCTGATCGACCGGATCGGAGAATCCCCGACCGCCGCGCTCTTTGGCCTCATCACCGGGGTGATCTTCGGCGTGGCGGCGCATCGCTCGCGCTTCTGCCTGCGCGCCGCCACGGTCGAATTCGCCCGGGGGATGATGCAGGACAAGGTGGCCGTCTGGTTGCTGACCTTCTCGACCGCCGTGGTCTGGGTGCAGGGCGCGCAGCTCCTGGGACTTCTCGAAACCGCCGATGCCCGCATGATGGCCGTGCCGGGCAGCTGGTCCGGCGCGGTGATCGGCGGGCTGCTGTTCGGCGCGGGCATGGTGCTGGCACGCGGCTGTTCGGGCAGGCTGCTGGTGCTGGCCGCGACCGGGAACCTGCGCTCTGTCGTCTCGGGGCTGATCTTTGCCGTGGTGGCCCAGATGTCGCTGACGGGCTGGCTGTCACCGATCCGGGACTACCTTGCCTCGCTCTGGATTACCTCGGGCGGGCGGAACATGGACCTGCTCGCCGCGCTGCACCTCCCGCGCGAGGCGGGTCTGGTGATCGGCCTCATCATCGCGCTGCTGGCGCTGGAACTGTCACGCCGCAACCGTATC
Source organism: Sagittula sp. S175 (assembly GCF_049800975.1). Taxonomy (NCBI): domain Bacteria; kingdom Pseudomonadati; phylum Pseudomonadota; class Alphaproteobacteria; order Rhodobacterales; family Roseobacteraceae; genus Sagittula; species Sagittula sp. S175. Next base: position 70,015 of record NZ_JBNAGB010000003.1, on the reverse strand, counting down.
GGGTTCTCCCGTCTGGTCTTTGCTTCTGGCGTGGGGTTTGCCGCGGCCGTGGGGTACGGGCTCACCTACATGCTGTCCCAGTCGGCCTTTGAGCCGGTGCAGATCGAAAGCCTCACCTTCACCGGCCCCTCGGCCAACACGCTGATGTTCTTCCTCGACCGGAATGCCGGACTGGAGTTTGACGTGGGCCTCGTTCCGGGCGTGGTGCTGGGGTCCTTCCTGTCAGCACTGGTCGCCAAGGAGCTGAAATTCCAGGGCTTCGAAGGCCCCACTCCCATGCGCAATGCCATGATCGGCGCGGTCCTCATGGGCTTTGGCGGCATGCTGGCGGGTGGCTGCGCCATCGGCGCAGGGGTCTCCGGCGGGTCGATCTTTGCCGGCACCGCGTGGCTGGCCCTGTTCTGCATGTGGATCGGCGGCATGACGATGGACTGGGCCATGGGCGGGCGCGGCCAGCCCGCAACGATCTGACCCGTCACCCCCAGGCGCGGTCCAGCACCGACAGGGCACGCGCCAGCAGCGCCGCGTCGTCCAGACCCGACAGGTCCCGCGCCGCCGAACCGCCGTTGAACGCCACCAGCACCGGCACCCCCAGCAGCGCCTGAAGGTTCAGCCACTCGTTGAATTGCCCCTCCGGCAAGCCCGTCTCCGGCGTCTGCAGCCAAGTCGGGCCCACATCCCAGAACGGCGCATCAAAGCGCAGGTAGAGCTTGTCCAGCACACCCATCCCCAGACGGTCTATGGCAGCCCGCTTGTCCTCCGGCAGCGGCGGATCAAAGCGGATGGCTCCCGATTTCAGAACGCCCAGCGACACCGTGACGATGCAGGCGTCGAAGGCCTCGCCCTCTACGCTCACCCCGCCCGCCGTCAGCCGGACCTGCGTGACGGGCGACCCGGTGCGGATCGCGTAGTCCCCGTCAAAGGACCGCAGGATGCCGTCGTAGCCGCCCGGAAATACCTGCTCCGGCCCGTCGTAATCCGCCGCATCCCGCGCCTCGGTCCGGTCGACATCCACCTCGTCCGCATCCGCGCCCAGGCCGTGCTGAACCGAGGCGACCGCCTCCAGCCAGTCGGGCGCGTCATCGTCCGCGATCAGCCGCCCGTCTCCGCCCCGGATCAGCACCTGCTCGCCTGTCTCGACCCGTTCCAGCCCCAGCGCATCGGCCCGCTGCGTCAACGGGTTGCCCGCAGTGCCATGCAGCCAGCTTGCCCCTAGGTCCAACGGCAGCCCAAGGCTTCGGTCCGTCAGGATGCGCCCGCCGATGCGGTCGCGCGCCTCGATCACCGTGACGTCCAGCCCCTCCATCGTCAGCATCTGCGCCGCAGCCAGCCCGGCCACGCCCGCCCCGATCACCGCGACCCGCTCCGCCTCGGTCTCCATCAGCGCCTCGGCGGCCAGTTCGCCGCTCTCCAGCGCCGCGTGCACGGTGGAATTGTATTCCGGGTGCGCCGCCTCCCCGGCAAAGAACAGCCGCCCCGCGACCGGCTCGGCCAAGGCCGCGCGGTCCCCGGCCCGCGCCCCCGCCGCGTCAAAGGAATAGGACCCCAGCGCCAGCGGATCGCGGCTCCAGTTCGTGCGCAGGTAGCCCGTCGGCTGCCGCGTGCCCGCCCCGACGCCCGTCGGCAACGCCGCCCACAGAGCCGCCGCGCCCATGACCCTCAACCCGTCCCTGCGCCGCATCTCCCGCCTCCGTGCCGCGACTCCGCCCGCAGCATGCGCCCGGACCGCACGGCAGGCAAGATCACGACCGGATGCGCCAACCCGTGCGGAAGATCCACCAGATCACCGCAAGGCACAGCAGGAAGAACCCGAAGATCGCCAGCAGCGACAGGCCCACCGGCACGTCTGCCAAACCAAAGAACGCCCAGCGGAAGCCCGAGATCAGGTAGACCACCGGGTTGAACAGGGCGACCGTCTGCCACGCCCCCGGCAACATCGAGATCGAGTAGAACGCGCCCCCCAGGAACACCAGCGGCGTCACCACCAGCATGGGGATCAGCTGCAACTGCTCGAAGTTCTTCGCCCAGATGCCGATGATGAAGCCGAACAGCGAGAACGACAGGCAGGTCAGCACCATGAAGGCCAGCATGGCCACCGGGTGCAGGATCGTCAGGTCCACGAAGAGCGCCGAGGTGGCAAGGATCACAAGCCCGATGAACAGCGCCTTGGTCGCCGCCGCCCCGACGTAACCCATTACGATCTCGAGGAAATTCACCGGGGCCGAGAGCAGCTCGTAGATGGTGCCGACGAACTTCGGAAAGTAGATGCCGAAGGAGGCGTTGGACAGTGCCTGCGTCATGACGCTCAGCATGATGAGGCCCGGCACGATGAACGCGCCGTAGCTGACGCCCTCGACCTGGTCGATGCGCGACCCGATCGCCGCGCCGAAGACCACGAAATACAGAGAGGTCGAGATGACCGGAGAGATGAAGCTCTGGAACAGGGTGCGGAAGAACCGCGCCATTTCAAAGCGATAGATCGCTGCAACCGCGCGCCAGTTCATGCCGCGTCCTCCTGCTCGGCCACGAGGCCCACGAAAATGTCCTCGAGCGATTTCTGCCCGGTGGCGACGTCACGCACCACCAGCCCCTCGGCGGCGACGGCGGCCATGAGCCGCCCGATCCCGGTCCTCTCGGCATGGGAATCGTAGCGATAGACAAGGTCGCCGCCATCGACCACCAGCCCGAAATCGCGCAACGCATCAGGCACCGCGTCCAGCGGGCTGCCTAGTTCGATGCGCAATTCCTTTTCGCCCATGCGCTTCATCAGCGCGTCCTTCTCCTCCACCAGCAGGATCTGGCCGCGGTTGATGACGCCCACGCGGTCGGCGATGGCTTCGGCCTCCTCGATGTAATGGGTGGTGAGGATGATGGTCACGCCCTGCCGTTTCAGGTCGGCCACCACCTCCCACATGTCGCGGCGCAGTTCCACGTCGACGCCGGCGGTGGGTTCGTCGAGGAACAGCACGCGCGGCTCATGCGCCAGCGCCTTGGCGATGAGGACACGGCGCTTCATGCCGCCCGACAACTCGCGGATCGCCGCATTGCGCTTGTCCCACAACGAAAGCTTGCGCAGCACATCCTCCAGAAGCGCCTCGTCCTTCGGCTTGCCGAACAACCCGCGCGAAAACCGCACCGTGTTGATAACCTTCTCAAAGGGTTCGAGGTTGATCTCCTGCGGCACCAAGCCCACCAGATTGCGCGCCGCGCGATAGTCCGTGACCACGTCATGCCCGCCAACGCAGATGGTGCCTTCGGTCGGCAGGGTGATCCCGCAGATGGCCGAGATCAGCGTCGTCTTGCCCGCACCGTTGGGGCCAAGCAGCGCGAGGATCTCGCCCTCGGCAATGGACAGATCCACGCCGCGCAGCGCCTCGAACCCGCCCTCGTAGCGTTTCCTGACGCCTGAAATGTCGACCATGGCCATGGGAATGCCTCCTGTTTGCGCAATCACATCTAAACCGGGTCGTTCGGAAAGCAATCGTGCATTTGCGCATATGACCTATTCCTGTCGTTTTCCGACAGGACGTGTCGCGCCTGACGGCTTACCCCCGAAGGATGACCAACAGCGAAGACAGACCCGCCCTCGGAATCCTCCTCATCTGCCTCGGCGTCGTGGCCATCTCGGTGAACGACCTGCTCATCAAGTGGCTGTCCGGCGGTTACCCGCTGCACCAGATGGTGTTCTTCCGCTCCGCCATCGGGCTGATCTTCACCCTGGGCTTCGTGCGGATGGAGGGTGGCCTGTCAATCCTGCGCACCACCCGCCCCTGGGCGCACGCGTTGCGCGGCCTGCTGGTGGTGCTGGCGAACATGACCTATTACGCGGCTGTGGCGGTGCTGCCCTTGGGACAAGCCACGGCGCTGTTCTTTGTCGCCCCCCTATTCATCACGCTGCTGTCGATCCCCATGCTGGGCGAAAGGGTCGGCCCGCTCAGGATCGGTGCCGTACTCGCAGGCCTTGCCGGGGTCGTCATCATGCAGCAACCGTGGAACGCCTCGGTCGAAGTCAGCCGCACGGTCCTCCTGCTGCCCGTCGTGGCGGCGCTGTTCTACGCGGTGATGCAAGTCCTGACGCGGCGGCTGGGCGTGACCACCCGCGCTTCGGCCATGGCGGTCTACATCCAGGGGACGTTCCTGCTCGTCTCGATGGCATTCTTCGCGGTGGCAGGCGACGGGCGCTTCGCCGAAGGGGTCACCAACGAAAGCCTCATCTTCCTGCTGCGCGCATGGGTCTGGCCCACTGCCGAAGACTGGCCCGTCTTCATCGGCCTCGGCCTGTGCTCCGGCATCGTCGGCTACTGCCTCAGCGCCGCCTACAGGCTGGCGGACGCCGCCACCATCGCTCCCTTCGAATACATCGGCCTGCCGCTGGCGATCTTCTGGGGCTGGCTGACGTTTGCCGAATGGCCCACCCCCGCCACCTGGACCGGCTGCGCGCTGATCATCGGCGCCGGGCTCTTCGTCTTTCTCAGGGAACAAGCCCGCGCCGCCCCCACTCCGGGTCGAAGGTCGCGCTGGGGGCGCAGGTAATTGCAAAAAGGCGGGGAGGCGCTGCCTCCCCGCACCCCTCCGGAGGTATTTGCGAAGCAAAGAAGCATGACGCGCGGCACCCTGTTTCTCTGCTTCGCAAATACCTCCGGGGGGAGCGCGGAACGCGCGGGGGGCAGCGCCCCCCTCTGCCCTTACCGCCCGCGCACCGCGTCGATCATGCTCTGCACGTTCTCCGGGTCGGCGTCCGGTGTGATGCCGTGACCGAGGTTGAAGATATGCGGGCCGCCCGACAGCGCCTTGACCACGCGCTTCGTCTCGTCGATCAACGCCTGTCCGCCGGTGACGAGATGCGTGTTTTTCAGGTTGCCCTGCACGCAGCCGCCGGGCTGGACGTGTTCGGCCACCCATTCCGGAGTCACGGTGTCATCGACCGCGACGCAATCGACGCCGGTGGCTGCGTGGAAGCCGATGTACTTGTCCCCCGCCTGGCGCGGGAAGCCGATGACCGGCAGGCCCGGGAACCGGGATTTCAGTTCCTGCGTGATGATGCGCGTCGGCTCCAGCGCGTATCGGTCGAAATCCTCGCCCTTCAGCGAGCCAGCCCAGCTGTCGAAGATCTTCACCACCTCGGCCCCGGCCTCGACCTGTTTCGACAGGTAGTCGATGGTGCCCTCAGTCAGCCGGTCGATGATCTTCTCGAACAGCGCGCGGTTCTCCGCCTTCAGCGCGTGGGCGGGCCCTTGGTCCGGCGTGCCCTGCCCTGCAATCATGTAGGTGGCCACGGTCCATGGGGCACCGGCGAAACCGATCAGGGTCGTCTCGGCGGGCAGTTCGCGGCGCAGGATCTTTACCGTCTCGTAGACCGGGTTCAGCGTGTCGTGGATCATCTCGCCCCGGCCGAGCTTGTCAAAGTCACCGTCGGACCGGATCGTCGACAGGCGCGGGCCTTCGCCGGTCACGAACCACAGGTCCGCCCCCAGCGCCTGCGGCAACAGCAGGATGTCGGCAAAGAGGATCGCCGCGTCGAACCCGTAACGGCGGATCGGCTGCAGGGTCACCTCGGCGGCCAATTCCGGGTTGTAGCACAGCGACAGGAAATCCCCCGCCTCGGCGCGCGTCGCCTTGTACTCCGGCAGGTAGCGGCCCGCCTGACGCATCATCCAGATCGGCGGGGTTTCGAGCGTCTCGCCTGCCAGTGCGCGCAGAATGGTCTTGGTCATCGGGGCCTCCCACTTGGTCGTTGCGTCGCACTTAGGGCAATACGGTCCCGGTTGCCAGTCACCTGCCTGAGGCATAAAGCTGCGCTCATGACCATGCCTTCTGCTTCCGCCCCGCTGAAAATCGGCACTCGCGGCTCGCCGCTTGCCCTCGCCCAGGCCTTCGAGACCCGCGAGCGCCTGCGCGCGGCCTTCGACCTGCCCGAGGATGCCTTTGAAATCGTCATCATCAAGACCTCGGGCGACGACCGCGCCCTGATCGAGGCGGACATCCCGCTGAAGGTGGTGGGGAACAAGGGTCTCTTTACCAAGGAGATCGAGGAGGCGCTGCTGCGCGGCGACATCCACATCGCGGTGCATTCCATGAAGGACATGCCGACGGTGCAGCCCGAGGGGTTGGTGCTGGACTGCTACCTGCCGCGCGAGGATACGCGCGATGCCTTCATCTGTTCGCATGCCGAGACCATCCACGACCTGCCGCAGGGGGCCGTTGTCGGCACCTCGTCGCTGCGCCGTCGAGCGCAACTGCTGAACCGGCGACCCGATTTGAAGGTGGTGGAATTCCGCGGCAACCTCCAGACGCGGCTGAAGAAGCTCGAGGACGGCGTCGCCTATGCCACCTTCCTCGCCTGCGCGGGCCTGAACCGGATGAAGATCCCCGGCGTGTCGAAGCACCCCATCGCCACCGAGGACATGCTGCCCGCCATTGCGCAGGGGGCCATCGGCATCGAGCGGCGCGCGGATGACGAGATGTGCGCAAAGCTGCTTGAGGCGCTGCACGACCGCGACACCGGGCTGCGGCTGGACGCGGAACGCGCCTTCCTTGCGCGGCTTGACGGGTCCTGCGAGACCCCCATCGCCGGGCTGGCGGAGCTGGACGGCGACAGCCTGCGCCTGCGCGGCGAGATCCTGAAGACCGATGGCTCGCAGTCCTTCGCCGGAGAGGTCAGCGGCGCCTCGGCGGACGGCCCGGCGCTGGGGCGGCAACTGGCCGAGCAACTGCTGGCCGAAGCGGGACCGGATTTCTTCGACCACGTCTGACGCCCTTCCAACCGCTCCGCGGCCCTTTCCGGGCCGCTGATGCCTCGCCCCCCTTTCTTTGGTTTTCCAAATACCCTCGGGGGTCCGGGGGCAGCGCCCCCGCCGGCGCGAGGCGCAGCCGAGCGCCAGTCGCCTGAGCGCAGCGAAGGCGAAACCACCCAAGAACAGTCGACTGAGCGCAGCGAAGGCGAAACCACCCAAGAACAGTCGACTGAGCGAAGCGAAGGCGAAACCACCCAAGACCGACCAGGCCCGGCAACGGCGAAAAGGGGCCCCCTGGCCCCTTCCCTGCTGTCTGTCCGGGCCGAGGATCACTCTTCCCGCAGGGCCTCTTCGAGCATGCGCTCGTTGCGGGCCTCTTCGATGCGGGACAGGCGGTCTTCGGACTGGCGGAAATCGAAGCGGTATTTCACCACGTTGATCAGGCTGATGGTCAACATGAAGACCCCCATGGCCCAGAAGCCCTTGGTGCTCAGCGGCACCTCGGTGGAGAGCCAGAGCGAGGCGCCGAGCAGGATGTAAGCCAGTGCGATGCCTGCGCCGTTGATCATCAGGATGAGCGAGTTGTCGTTGCGGTTCATGGGTTTGGTCCTTTGGATTGGGGTTTGTTTCTAACGGTTTGATTAGGTCAGTCGGCGGCGCGCAGGCGGGCCAGCACGTCGGAGGCGGTAGAGCGGGTGGCCGGGCCAAAGCCCGCGTCGGCGAGGCGGTCGCCCACGTCGGCCTGGTTCAACCCGGCGTCGATGTCGCGCAGGATCTGGCCCTGCTCGAAGGGGTCGTCGCGGTTCAGCACGCGGGCGATCAGCGCCTCGGCTTCCTCGAAAGCGGTGTCCTGCGCGATGTGGCGGCCAAGGCGTTTTTGGATGTCCTGCTCGCGGCGGGCGGCGCGGGCGGCGACGGCGCCTTGCTTCAGGTCGATGAGGCGGCGATGTGCGGCCTCGACCGACTGGCGCAATTGCAGCACGCGGGTTTCGAGGCGGGCGACCGTCTGGCGGCGCATCTCCTGCTCGTTCTCCAGCGTGGCGATGGCCTGCGCGGCCTCCTGCGCCAGATCCTCGCGGCCCGCGCTCAGGGCCTCGCGCGCCCGGGCCATCAGGTCGGGGGTGCGGCTGGTGAGCGCCTCGACCTGGCGGCTCTCGGCTTTCTCGCGCTGGATCAGGCTGGCGAGGCTGTATTTCGCGGCCTTCAGCGAGGCCTCGGCTTCGCGGATCTTCTGGTCGATCAGCTCGATGCAGAACTGGTCGCGGACGGCATCCTCGGCGCGGGCATTGGCACCGGCGATGAGGGTCTTCAGGGTTCCGAACATGTCGCTCTCCGTTTCTTGAACATCGTTCATGAAACATGGATAGCGATTCTCTGAACGTCGTTCAAGAATTATTTTGAACGGCGTTCACGATGGTAGGGAATACCCTACCTTTGCCCGCCGCTGAGGGCGATTGCACTGACCACAAGCGCGATCATGTCCTGCAAACGCGCTGTCGGAACGCCCGAGATGCGCTGTTCGAGGCCCAGCAGGACGATTCCATGCACCGAGGAAAACAGCCCGCGCACCGCGAGATCGAGGTCGCGTTCGCCCATTCCCGGATGCAGTTCCCCCAGCGGACCGGCGATATGGGCAAAGAGCGCACCCAGCGCGTCGAGATACCATTGCGGCACGTCGCCCCCCTCGGCGCTCATTTCCACGTCGAACAGCGCCCGCCAAAGACGCGGGTCCTCGGCGGCAAAGGCAAGGTAGGCGTGGCCCATGGTGATCAGCCGTTCCACCGGGGTGCCGGGGTGCTGTGCCACCGCAGTGGCGACGGCGGCGCCGAGGCGCTGGAAGGTGCGGCCATTGACGGCGAGGGTCAGCGCCTTGAGGTCATCGAAATGGGTGTAGATCGCGCCGACGGCACAGCCTGCGTCGCGGGCAAGATCACGCGCCTTGAGCGCCTCGAGGCCACCGCTGCGGATCGCCGCCTCGGCCAGGGTGATGAGTTTCTCGCGCAGCGCCGCCTTGCGCTCTGCCACCGTGCTGGTCATGTCGGCCCCCTTTTGAACTTTGTTCAGGATTATGGGAGGGGTCGTCGCTGTGCAAGGTGGGGTTTCGCCTTGGCTGCGCCAAGGCGACCGGGGGGGGGCGGGGGGGGGGGGGCGGGCGTTGTTTTTTTTTTTTGTGGGTTGTGTTTGGGGGTGGGCGCGCCCGGGCGCCCGGGCGCGCCGGGCCGGGGCGCGCGACTGATTTTGTTTGTCATGCTTTGCATGACGGATGGGGGCTCTGCCCCCAAACCCCCGAGGTATTTGCGAAACCAAAGAAGCGGGAACGTAGCGTTTGCGTCAGGCGGCCAGCACGAGGGTGATGACGGAGGCGGTCAGCACGGCGATGCCGAGGACCTCGCGCGCGGTGACCTTTTCGCGGAACCACAGGACCGAAGCGGCGAGGCTCAGGATCAGTTCCACCTGCCCCACCGCATAGACGTAGGCGGCGGTTTGCAGAGTAAAGGCGGTGAACCAGCTGAGTGTTCCGGCGGCCGAGCTGAGGCCCAGCCAGAGGGCGGTTTTCCTTGCGGCCCATGCGCGGGTGATTTCACCGGGTTCGCGCCAGCGCAGCCAAAGGGCCATCCCCAGCGCCTGCCCGGTGGTGATGCAGGCAAGGCCCATGGCGGCGCGCAGCAGCGGGTCGTCGGAAGCGACGGACAGCGTGGCGGCGCGGTAGCCAACGCCTGCAACGGCAAAGAAGAAGCCCGATCCGAGGCCCAGCAGGACGGCGCGGCTGCGCAGCTGCGTCCAGAGCGAGGTGGTCAGGCCCGGCGTTTTCGACAGCAGCAGAACGCCCGCGAGACCGATGCCGATGCCGAGCCAGCCGAGGGGGGAGACGGTCTCGCCCAGCAGCAGCAGGCCAAGGAGCGCGGTCTGGAGGACTTCGGTCTTTTTCAGGGTGATGCCGACGGCGAAGTTGCGTTCCTTGAAGGCGAGGACGACGAGGACCGTGGCGAGGATCTGGCCCATGCCGCCAAAGATCGCCCAGCCCCAGAAGGCCGGGTCGAGGCTCGGGACGGGGCTGTTGGTCCAGGCCAGGTAGCCCGCCAGCACCAGCATCCCCGCCGGACTGGCATAGGCAAAGCGGGCAAAGGTGCTGCCGGTGGCGCTCAGCCGTCCGGTGGCGAGCACCTTTTGCAGCATGAAGCGCACGGTCTGGAAGGTGGCGGCGCTGAGTGTGGCGATGATCCAGAGGTCCATGACCGCCTCATGCGCCTGTGTGTCGCCTTCGTCCAGTGATTAACGCGGCCAGAGGGGATGCGGCACCGGGTCCTTGGCCTTCAGCAGGTAGCGGCGGAAGACCTCGGCGTAGCTGCGGTAGCGGTAGCCATCGTTGCGCGACAGGTAGCGGTCGCGGTTGTTGCGATAAAGCACCGGCAGGCGATACCACGGCACGGCGGCGTGCATGTGGTGGACCACATGCAGGTTGTTGTTGAGGAAGATCAGCGCCAGCGGGCCGCAGTCCTCGATGATGACGGTGCGGCCACGGGCATCGAGGTGGGCGCGGTGTTCCAGGAAGGTGCGGATCTTGAGGATGGAGAGCGCCGCGTAGACCGAGACGGCGAAGGCCCACCACGGCATCTGGCCGAGGGTCCCCATCCAGACCAGCACCACCGCCACGGCGGGGAGATGCAGCAGGTAGCCCGCCAGAACGCGGCGGTCTCCCCCCGCGAGCAGGCGCAGGTCGGACAGGGTGAAGGACCAGGTCCCCAGCGCCGGGCCGATCAGCAGCCGCCCTGCCAGAGTGTTGTTGAACCGGTGCAGCGCCTGACGCCAGCGGGGCAACGCCGCCCAGACTTTGGGGTCGAGGTAGTTCGTTTCCGGGTCGTCATAGGGATCGGTCAGGATGGAATCGCGGTGATGGGCCAAGTGCGTGTCCTTGAACCGCAGGTAGGGGACGACAAGGGACAGCGCGGGAAACACCAGCGCGCCGTTCCAGAAGCGCGACCGGAACGGGTGGCCGTGCAGCATCTCATGCGTCAGCGACGAATGCAGCGCCGTGGTGAAGACCACCAGCGCCATGCCTGCCGGGAGCCAGAGTTCCGCCACCGAGGTCGTCCCCAGCGCCCACAGCCCATAGCAGATCGCCAGCAAAGCCAGCGTCGGCCATTCCACTCCGCGCCAGCGCGCAACCTTGTTCGTGCTCATCACGGTTCCGTTATCGTTCTGCGCCCTTGATATGCCCAACCGCACGTTCCAGCCATTCCGAGAACAGTTCACAAAACCCTCGAAACGTGACAAAAGTCACACCATGCAGATAACCGGCACGCCGAAAACCGACAAACGCCACCGCGCCGCCCTCCTCCGGTCCCGCCTGACGCTGGCCATGGCCCAGGCCGGGACCAACCAGACCGCCCTGGCGCGCGCCATCGGCGTCGACCGCTCTACCCTGTCGCAACTGCTCAAGGACGAGGGCGCGCGCCTGCCCAATGCGCATGTGGTTGCCTCCTGCGCGCAGGCGCTTGGCGTGTCATCGGACTGGCTGCTGGGGCTGTCCGACCGCCCCGAGCGTGCCGCCGACCTGCTGGCCAATGCCCTGACCCTGACCGAGGCGCCGCGCGCGCTGATCGACGAACAGATCTTTGCCTGGCATCAGGAGGCCGAGGGCTACAAGATCCGCTACGTGCCGCCCTCGCTGCCCGACATGCTGAAAACGCGCGAGATACTGGCATGGGAGTACGAGCCGCACCTGGGCAAGACCACGGAACAGGCGATCAATGCCTCCACCGACCGGCTGGAGTGGATGCGCGCCTCGCAGTCGGATTACGAGATCGCCCTGCCGCTGTCCGACCTGCACGCCTTTGCCGAAGGGTCGGGCTATTACGCGGGTCTCTGCCCCGACAAGCGCCGCGCGCAGCTGGACCAGATGGCCGAGCTGACCGAGGCGCTTTATCCCCGCCTGCGCGTGACGCTGTATGATCCGCGACGGCTGTATTCCGCACCGCTGACGGTGTTCGGTCCGCTGCTGGCGGTGCTTTACCTCGGGCGCAACTACCTGGCGTTCCGCGACCGCGACCGCGTGGCGACCTTCACCGCGCATTTCGACCATCTGGTGAAACAGGCCGAGGTCAGCGCCCGTGCCCTGCCCGCCCACCTGAAGGGCCTGCGCGACGCGATCTAATGCAGGGTGACGTAAGAGGTATCCGGCAGGACCGTCACCGCGCTGGTAAAGATGCGCAGGGTGCCCCGGGTATTGGCCAGGTCGATGCGCACGCAGGTCACGTCATCGGTGCCGAACTCCTCGGCGATGCGGGCCAGCCGGGGGTGGTCTTCTTCGATGGTCAGACCGGCGATGGATTCCTCGGCGATGACGCCGAAACCCATGTCCAGTTCCAGCGCGTAGCAGTCGTGGAAATCCACGAGGGACACCGGCTCCAGCGGGCGATTCTCGGCGTCCGGCCATTCCACGACAAGGCGCACCACGTCGCGATGCCCCGGCTCGGTGCGGTCGATGTAGATTTCCAGCAACCAGGCGTCCTGCCAGGCAAGAAAGCGCAAACTGTCGGGAGAGGTGTCCGTATCGGACTCGCTGAAATCGTCGCGCAGGTCATCTGTTGTCATGAGGCCACCAGATCACCGTTTCGGGACAAGGGCAATGCGCCTTGGCATCGCCTGCCCCTTGGGCAGGGTGGAGGTCCCCCCCCCCGCACCCGACTGCTGATTGTCATGCAAGGCATGCCCAATTGTTGTGTGTCATGCAAAGCATGCCCAATTGTTGATTGTCATGCAAAGCATGACGGGTGGGGGCGCTGCCCCCACACCCCCGAGGTATTTGCAAAACCAAAGAAGCAGGGGGCGGTCCTCCTGCTTCTCTGTAGCCCACGCTCAGGCGGTGAGGCCTTCGGGTTCTGACAGGGCGTTTGCGCGGCAGCAGGCGGTGACGGTGTTGGCCAGCAGGCAGGCGATGGTCATGGGGCCGACGCCGCCCGGCACGGGGGTGATGGCGCCCGCGACGTCGGCGCAGCTGTCGTAATGGCAGTCGCCGACGAGGACATTCTTGCCGTCGCGCTCGATGCGGTTGATGCCCACGTCGATCACCGTGGCACCGGGCTTGATCCAGTCGCCGGGGACCATCTCGGGGCGGCCCACGGCGGCGACGACGATGTCGGCGCGGCGGACGACCTCGGGCAGGTCCCTGGTGCGGGAATGCGCGATGGTCACGGTACAGCTGTCACCCAGCAGCAGTTGCGCCATGGGTTTGCCGACGATGTTCGAGCGCCCGATGACGACCGCGTCCATGCCCGAGAGCGAGCCGTGATGGTCGCGCAGCATCATCAGGCAGCCCAGCGGCGTGCAGGGGACCATGCTCTTTTGCCCGGTGCCCAAGAGACCGACGTTGGAGATGTGGAACCCGTCCACATCCTTTGCCGGGTCGATCGAATTGATCACCAGGTCCTCGTTCAGGTGCTTTGGCAGGGGCAGCTGCACGAGGATGCCGTGCACGTCCTTGTCATTGTTCAGCTTGTCGATCAGCGCCAGCAGATCGGCCTCCGACGTGTCGGCGTCGAGCTTGTGCTCGTAGGAGTTCATGCCGACCTCGACGGTCATCTTGCCCTTGGAGCGGACATAGACCTGGCTCGCCGGGTCCTCGCCCACCAGCACCACGGCCAGGCCGGGCGTGATGCCGTGCTCTTCCTTCAGGCGCGCCACATGGCCCGCCACCTTGTCACGGACCTTGGCCGCAAAGGCCTTGCCGTCAATCACTGTCGCCGTCATCCGTCGTTTCCTTCCACAGTCCCGGCCCGTCCCGGGCCATGTTCCCGCGCCCCTGGGCGCCTAGATATCCGTCCGCGCGTAAGCCTCGCGGTAGTGGTCCATCTGCATCCGCGTCGCCAGCACGGCGTTTTTCATCAGGGTCGCCACGGTCACCGGGCCAACCCCACCCGGCACGGGCGTGATCCAGCCTGCCACCTCGGCGCAGCTGTCGAAATCGGCGTCACCCACGGTGCGCCCCTCGACCCGGTTGATGCCGATGTCGATCAGCGCCGCGCCGGGTTTGAGCATGTCGCCCGTCACCAGCCCCGGCTTGCCCACCGCCACGAACACCGCATCCGCCGCGCGGCTGTGCATCGCCACCGAGCGTGTCATGTGATGGCACACCGTCACGGTCGCGCCCAGCCCCATCATAAGGAAGGCGATGGGTTTGCCGACGATCTCGGAATGGCCGATGACAGTGACGTTCAGGCCCTCGATGGGCAGCGGCAGGGTCTTGAGGATTTCGACCGCCGCCACGGCGGTACAGGGGCCAAGCGCCAGGTCGTTATAGACGATGTTGCCGATGGACGCAGGGTGCATGCCTTCGACGTCCTTGAGCGGATGCACCAGTTTTTGCAGCACCTTGACCGGGATATGCGCAGGCAAGGGCCGCTGGATGATGATGCCGTTCACCCGCGGGTCGGCGTTCAGCCCCTGCAGGATGCCGGTCAGCTGCTCCAGCGAGGTCTCGCCCGGATAGGCGCGCGCCTCGAACTGCACCCCGGCGCTTTCGGCGTGCTTTTTCTGGTTGCGCACATAGAGATCCGCCGCCGCCGTATCGCCGACGCTGATCGAGACCAGCCGGGGCTGCCAGCCCGCCTCGGCCAGCTCGGCCGCCTCGGTCGCGATCTGCGCCCGCATGTCGGCCGCAATGGCCTTTCCGTCGATCAGCGCTGCGCGCATCCGCAAAACCTTTCCGTTTCGAAGCATGTCTCCCGCCGGTTGCCCGGCGGGAGCACCTGGAGCCGAAAGGCCTTAGAAAAGACCTTCGATCAGGCCATCCGCATTCAGGCGGATCGATTCCGCCGCAGGCACGCGCGGCAGACCGGGCATCGTCATGATCTCGCCGCAGACGACGACCACGAAACCCGCACCCGCCGACAGGCGAACCTCGCGGACCGGGATGTCAAAGCCCGTGGGCGCGCCACGCTGGGCCGGATCGGTCGAGAAGGAATACTGCGTCTTGGCCATGCAGACCGGCAGGTTGCCGTAGCCCTGCGCTTCCCATTCCTTCAGCTGGCCACGGATCTTGCCATCCATGATGACATTGTCGGCGCGGTAGATCTCGCGGCACACCGTCTCGATCTTCTCCGCCAGCGACAGCTCGTCACTGTAGAGCGGCGCGTAATTGGCCGAGCCGCCTTCGCAGAGCTCGACGACCTTCTTCGCCGTCTCGGTGATGCCGTTGCCGCCATCCGCCCAGTGGGTGTTCACAATGGCATCGACGCCCAGAGACGCGCAGTAGTCCTTCACCGCCTGCACTTCGGCCTCGGTGTCGGTGACAAAGTGGTTGATCCCCACCACCGCCGGCACGCCGAACTTCTTCATGTTCTCGATGTGACGGCCGAGGTTCGGATAGCCGTCCTTCACCGCCTGCACGTTCTCGGTGCCCAGATCGGCCTTGGCCACGCCGCCGTTCATCTTCATGGCGCGCACGGTGGCGACGATCACCACCGCATCGGGGCGCAGGCCCGCCTTGCGGCACTTGATGTCCATGAACTTCTCGGCACCGAGGTCCGCGCCGAACCCGGCCTCCGTCACCACGTAGTCGGCCAGCTTCAGCGCGGTGGTCGTCGCGATGACCGAGTTGCAGCCATGCGCGATGTTCGCGAACGGGCCGCCGTGCACGAAGGCGGGGTTGTTCTCCAGCGTCTGCACGAGGTTCGGCTGCATCGCGTCCTTCAAGAGCACGGTCATCGCGCCTTCGGCCTTGATGTCGCGGCAGAAGACCGGGGACTTGTCGCGGCGATAGGCCACGATCATGTCACCCAGCCGCTTCTCGAGGTCCTTGAGGTCCTTCGCGAGGCAGAGGATCGCCATGACCTCCGACGCCACGGTGATATCAAAGCCATCCTCGCGCGGGAAGCCGTTGGACACACCCCCCAGGGACGAGGTGATCTGGCGCAGCGAGCGGTCGTTCATGTCGACGACACGCCGCCAGGTCACGCGACGCTGGTCGATCTGCGCCTCGTTGCCCCAGTAGATGTGGTTGTCGATCATCGCCGACAGCAGCGAATGCGCCGAGGTGATGGCGTGGAAGTCGCCGGTGAAGTGGAGGTTCATCTCCTCCATCGGCACGACCTGCGCGTAACCGCCACCCGCGGCCCCGCCCTTCATGCCGAAGTTCGGCCCGAGCGACGCCTCGCGGATGCAGATCATCGCCTTCTTGCCGATCTTGTTCAGACCGTCGCCCAGACCCACGGTGGTCGTGGTCTTGCCCTCGCCCGCGGGCGTCGGGTTGATCGCCGTCACGAGGATCAGCTTGCCATCAGGGCGCTCCTGCACCGAGTTGATGAACTGCTGGCTGATCTTCGCCTTGTCATGGCCATAGGGCAGCAGGTGCTCGGTCGGAATGCCAAGCTTGTCGCCAATCGCCTGAATCGGCTGTTTCCGGGCTTCGCGGGCAATCTCAATGTCGGATTTGTAGGCCACGGTGTCCTCCCTTGCGGCGCTAACGTTTGCCGAAGGGATAACGGGACACGGTATCGCCTGTCACCGCAATACCGACATTCTGCGACATCATCGCGGCGTGGGACACACCTATTTCGAACAAGGTTACGCAAATCGGAAATTGGGTTTCCGATACATGTTTCCGGATGGTCGGCGGCTGGTCGATTGCGCCTCAGGGCTTCCAGCGGCGCTGGTCGGGAATGTGCAGGGTCAGCACGTCGCCGACCTTCACCACGCCCTCACGCGCCACCCACGCCGTCACACCGCGCTTGCCCTTGGCGGCGTCCTTGAACCCCTTGGCCGCGTCGCCCATCACGTGCTTCATGCTTTTGGCCGGGAATTGGCAGGGGCGGTTTTCCATGTCCACGACAACCGTCGCCCCCGAGGGCGCCTGAAGCCGTGACGACGGCGGCACATGGGTGAAATCCGGAAGGCCGCGCACCACCATCGACGCGCCCATGCGCGCCGGGTCGATGCTGTCGACGCCCATCTGTTCGGCGATCTGCGCCAGTTCCTCGGCGCTGACGATGCTCAGCTGGCGTTCGTTGCGGATCGGCGTGCCGATCGGATACTGCGATTTCACCCGCGAACAGGACGGCCGCGTCAGACCGCCATGGAACGACCGCGCGATCCCCTCGAATGTCAGGTCCACCTGCTCCAGAACCTCGGACAGCAATTCCTTGCGGTCGTCATTGGTGACGACACCCAACCAGATGACTTCGCAGGTGTACTCGGTCGGCTTCAACGCGGGCATTCTTGTCTCCGTAGGTCAGGCTGGCCGGATCACAGTGAAGAACATGCGCCGGAAAGGAAAGAGGACGGACCCGTTGTCGGAAACGGGATAAGCGCTGCGCACCACCTCCTCGTAGGCGGCGATCAGGCGCGCCTGCTCCGCCTCGCTCAGCGCTTGCAGGATCGGGCGCGCATAGGTGCCTTCGGTAAAGCGGCGGACCGGGTTGCCGCCGTCCTCGCAGGGCGGAAGCACTTGGTAATACTCGGTTTCCCACAGCGAAAGCACACCAAGCGGCGACAGCAGATGGTGATACTGTGCGGGTTTCAGCACCTCGGGCAACCCTTCGGGCAGCGGTCCGCACAGCTCTTCGGCCAGGGTACGCCACATGCGGTGCGACGGCGCGTTGTTCTGGTGCGGCACCTGCACCGCCAGCACGCCACCGGGCGCGAGGCTGTCCAGCAGGCGCGGCAGCAGCAGGTCGTGCCCGCCCACCCATTGCAGCGCCGCATTGGAAAAGATCAGCGCGGGCGCCTCCTGCGCGGCCCATTCGGCGATGTCCGCCTGCACGAGGTCGTCATAGGCATCACCCGCATCGGCCAGCATCTCGGCAGAGGCATCCACCCCCACCAATCGCCGCCCCGGCAGCAGCGCCCGCAGCGCGCCGGAAATCGCCCCGGGGCCACAGCCCAGATCCACCACGCAGCCCTCCGGCAGCGTCGGCAGCGCGCGCAGCAGGTCGATGGCAGGGCGCAAACGCTGACCCCGGAACCTGTTATAGGTCCCGGGGTCCCACGAAATCTGTGTACCGTCCGTCATCTACGGATCACGCTTTCAGGCCGAGGGTTCCGGTTCCATCCCACCCTCGCCCGAGGTCTTCTTGGGCTTGGTCTTGGGGATGGCGGTCAGGCTCGGCTTTTCCTCGACGGCACCGGAGCCACCGTCGGAATCGTCTGACTGGGGCGGCTCGCCGCGCACGACGCGCTCGATCTCCTCGCCGGTCAGGGTCTCGTATTCCAGCAGGCCCTTGGCCAGACGCTCCCAGTCGTCATGACGCTCGGTCAGGATCTGGAACGCGCGGTCATAAGCCTCGGAAATGAAACGCTTCACCTCGGATTCGATCATCTCCTTGGTGTGGGCCGACACCGACAGACCGGCAGTGTTGCCCGAGTATCCCTCGGCCGCCTCGCGGTAGTCGATATTGCCCACCTTGTCGGACATGCCCCATTGCAGGACCATGGCCCGTGCCAGCGCAGATGCCTGCTGGATGTCGCCCGCCGGACCGTTCGAGACATTGTCGGCACCATACTTGATGATCTCGGCCGCCTTGCCCGCCATGGTCATGGCCAGCTTTTCCTCGCATTCGGACTTGTGCCAGTTCAGGCGGTCGATTTCCGGCAGAGAGACCACCATGCCCAACGCGCCGCCGCGCGGGATGATCGTCGCCTTGTAGACCGGGTCGCACTGCGGCAGCGTCAGGCCGACGATGGCGTGACCGGCCTCGTGATAGGCGGTCTTTTCCTTCTGGTCGTCGGTCAGCACCATGCTGCGGCGCTCGGCGCCCATCATGACCTTGTCCTTGGCGTTCTCGAAATCCACCATGGTGACAAAGCGGCGGCCATAACGCGCGGCCATCAGAGCCGCCTCGTTCACGAGGTTCGCCAGATCCGCACCGGAGAAGCCCGGCGTGCCACGCGCGATGATGCGCAGGTCCACATCCGGCCCCAGCGGCGTCTTCTTGGCGTGCACGCCCAGAATCTTCTCGCGCCCCTTGATGTCGGGGTTGCCCACGGTCACCTGCCGGTCGAAACGGCCCGGACGCAGCAACGCGGGGTCCAGAACGTCGCGGCGGTTGGTGGCGGCGATGATGATGACACCCTCGTTGGCCTCGAAGCCGTCCATTTCCACCAGCAGCTGGTTCAGCGTCTGTTCACGCTCGTCATTGCCGCCGCCGTAGCCCTGGCCACGGGCACGACCCACGGCGTCGATTTCGTCGATGAAGACGATGCAGGGCGCGTTCTTCTTGGCCTGCTCGAACATGTCGCGGACACGGCTCGCACCGACACCCACGAACATCTCGACGAAATCCGAGCCCGAGATGGTGAAGAACGGCACACCCGCTTCACCGGCCACGGACCGCGCCAGCAGCGTCTTACCGGTCCCCGGAGGGCCCACCAGCAGCGCACCCTTGGGGATCTTGCCACCCAGGCGCGAGAACTTCTGCGGGTTGCGCAGGAATTCCACGATCTCTTCGAGCTCTTCCTTGGCCTCGTCGATGCCCGCCACGTCGTCAAAGGTCACGCGGCCATGCTTCTCCGTCAGCAGCTTCGCCTTGGACTTGCCAAAGCCCATCGCGCCGCCTTTGCCGCCACCCTGCATGCGGTTCATGAAATAGATCCACACGCCGATCAGCAGCAGGAACGGCAGCAGGTTCAGCAGGAACACCTGAAACCCCGAGGATTCCTGCGATTTCGCGGTGACGGGGATGTCCTTTTGCACCAGCAGGTCAGTGACCTCGGCGTCCTCGGGCTTGATCGTCACCATGTCCTTCTGGTCGGTGGTCCGGTAGCGCACCTGTTCACCGTCGATGGTCACGCTGGCAACATTGCCCGCGTCCACGGCATCGACAAACTCGGTATAGCTGGTCTCACGGCTTTGCAGCGTCGTGGTCCCACCCGAGAACAGGTTGAAAAGCGCCAGGATCAGCAGGAACAGGACGACCCAGAAGGCGATGTTGCGAGCGTTGCCCAAAGTGGCGACTCCTTAATCAGGGAAGCTTTCGGCCCGAAGGCGCGTTTGCCGCATAACATAGACATATGTACAGCCGGTTCAATGCGTCATCAGGAACTGACGGAAACTCAGCGAGCGTGTGCCCATGGGCAGAAACTCCAATGGGCCGGTGGTTCGGGTTGCCAGACCCAGCGCCGGACAGGCCACAAGCCGGTCGCCCTCCCAGAGCGAGGGCAAGGACCGCGCCGCGCGGAACGGGTGGCGGGCGCGGTTTTCTTCGGCCAGCAACTGCCATCCGTCCTCGCCAAGGGCGCGCAAGCCATGGGCGTCGCAGGACCAGCGGCCATCCCAAAGCGTCCCCCGCGCCACACCAAGTGCGGACAATTCGCGAAAGACACGGATCTCGCTGCGCTCGGCCACCGCCTCGCACCCATGCAATGTGCCGGCGCCCCCCGACAGCAACCTGTCCATCAGGGCTTCCAGCGGCGCGATCCGGGGTCGCAGGGGATTGCCCGACACCCACATCAGGGCCGCAGCCAGCAGGCGCAGCTGGGTGTCGCGCTCGATGCGCTCGAATACGCCGCGGTAGAACAGGATTTCTCCGGTAGGGACGCCGTCATTCGCGCCTTCCCGGCCCGCCTGCTCCCACGCATCGGCGGCGCGCATCGCCAGAGCCTCACGCGCGCGCCCCATCCGGCCCGCCGCACCGGCCAGCACCTCGGCCCCAAGGCCCTCGTCCTGCAAGACAGCCAACAGCCGCCGCATGCGCGCCCGGTCATAGGAGGGATCGTCGTTCGACGGATCGTCCACCCAACGCCCCTTCAGCACCGTCAGGTAATGGCGCAACTCGGCCCGCCCCATCCCCAGACAAGGCCGCACCACGTCGAACCCATGCACCCGCCGCCGCGCCGCCATGGCGGACAGCCCGTCCACCCCGGCCCCGCGCGCCAGCCGCATCAGGAACCCCTCGGCCACGTCATCGCGCGTATGGGCGAACAAGACATGCCGCAACGATCCGCGCCAGCCCTCGATCTGGCGCAAGCGCCCCTCGCGCGCCGCCTCCATCTTGTTGCCGCGCCCGTCCCAGGACCAGCGCAGCACCGCGTGTGGCCAGCCCAGAGCGGCACATTCCTCGCCCACCATGGCGGCCTCCTCCGCCGCCTCGGGGCGCAGGCCATGGTCCACCGTTACGACCCGCAGGCCGACACCCCAGTCCCGCGTCCAGTTGTGCGCCATCAGCAGCATCGCCATGGAATCGCCCCCGCCCGAGACGGCCAAGCCGATCTCGGATGGAAAAGAGGGCCCCAGAAGGGCCCCCATGCTTTCCGCGAAACGTCGATCCAGGCTCATGCGCCCCTGCTTCTTTGGTTTTCCAAATACCCTCGGGGGAGTCTCCGCAGGAGACGGGGGCAGAGCCCCCGGAAACCACCTGCCAGAAAAACCTTACTGGCAGGACAACGCGGTCCGGCTGTCCGCCGCCGCCTGCACGAAATCCGACCCCGGATAGCGCGTTCCGACCTCGGCCAGCGTGACGCAGGCCTCCGGCACCGATCCCAACTCACCCAGCTTCACGCCCAGCCGCCACAGCGCCTCGGGGGCCACCTGGGCGTCCGGGAAGCCGGAATAGGCGTCCAGATAGCGACGCGCGGCCTCGCGCGTGTCGCCCAAGCCCTCCAGAGCCTGCCCCTCGCCCACCAGCGCGGCGGGCTCCAGCGGCCCCAGCGGGTAGTTCTGGCGGAAGGTGGCAAACAGGTCCGACGCGCGGGCAAAGTCCCCGCCGTCCAAAGCCTCCTGCGCGGCGCGGAAATCGGCCTCTTCGCTGATCGCAAGTTCGCCTTCGAACGGCAGGTCATCGGTGCCCTGGGACACCGGCGGCGCGGCAGGTGTCGCCACCTCGCCGCCCAATGGGGCCTGCTGCCCGACGGTGGACAGGTCACAGCCCGGTTCCAGTTCGCAGACCCGGAATTGCAGGTCGCCCAGCCGGTTGGCACCGTCCTCGGCGACCCGGCTGACGCGGAACCCCAGTTCCTCGGTCTTTGCGGTGACGCGGGCGAGCTCCGATTCAAGCGTGTTCAGCCGTTGCAGCACGTCGCCCGAGACCTGCACCTGCGACGATCCCGTCGTGGACAGTTCCCGTTTCAGCTTCTGCAACTCGACGGAGAGGACGGTCAGATCCTGCTGCACATCGGCCAGGGTCTCGGCGCTGGCGGGAACCGCCAGGCCAAGCGCCACGATCAAACCCAAAGCCCCCCGCATCGGATCAGCTCGTCAGGCCGCCAGCGGCCAGCACCGTCACGGCGCGGCGGTTCTTGGCGTAGCAGGCTTCCTCGGAACAGATTTCCAGCGGGCGTTCCTTGCCGTAGGACACGAACTTCAGCCGGTTGGCGGAGATGCCCTTGGACACGAGGTATTCCATCACCGCGTTTGCGCGGCGACCACCCAGCGCGAGGTTGTACTCGCGGGTGCCCTGCTCGTCGGCGTGACCTTCGATCACGGCCATGTAGTCCGAGTTGGTCAGCAGCCACTGCGCCTGGCCGTCCAGCACGGCGCGCGCTTCGGCGCTCAGCGTCGACTGGTCGACGGCGAACAGCACGCGGTCACCGACACGTTGCTGGAAATAGGCGGTGGAGGTCGGATCATCGACGCTGCCCGGCAGGATGCCGGAGGTCACGCCCGTGTTGTTCATGCTGGCGTCGTTGCCGCTGCCGTTCCCGAACCGGTTCGGGTTGGTACAGCCTGCAGCGGCCAGCGCGGCAACCAGCATCAGGGCCTTGGAAAGGTGTTTCATCGGTCTGTCCTGCTCTATCGCGCGTTCATGCGCATATGTTGTTGTGGACCTTGTACCACACACAACGGGATATGGGAATCGGGGTTATTGCAGCGGGCCCCAGCTGGGGTCCGAGGCGCCCGCCGGGGTGCGTACCCGCTTGAGGTTCCGGCCGGAGATGTCGACGGAGTACAGCGCCGAAGCCCCCTGCGCGCCCTGCGTCTCGCGGGTGAACATGATGACGCGGCCATTCGGTGCCCAGCTCGGCCCCTCATCGAGGAACGACGCGGTCAGCAGGCGTTCTTCCGATCCGTTGGTGTTCATCACGCCGATGTGGAACCGGCCCTTGTTCTGCTTGGTAAAGGCGATGCGGTCACCGCGCGGCGACCAGACCGGCGTGCCGTACCGGCCTTCGCCAAAGGAAATCCGCGTCGCCTCGCCGCCCATGGCAGGCATGACGTACAGCTGCTGGCTGCCGGAGCGGTCGCTTTCGAACACGATCTGCGAGCCATCGGGCGAGAAGCTGGGCGCGGTCTCGATCGCCGGGGTGTCGGTCAGTCGGCGGGTCGCGCCAGAGGCCACGTCCATGGCCCAGATGTCGGTATTCGACCCTTGGGTCATCGAATAGACCACCATCCGCCCGTCCGGCGAAAAGCGCGGGGCAAAGCTCATCTCGCCGCCCTGCGTTTCGATGATGCGGCTTTGGACAGCGCCCACGTCGAGGATGTGGATGCGCGGGAACCCCGTGGCGTAGGAGGTATAGAGCACCTGGCTGCCATTGGGCGAAAAGCGCGGTGCCAGCACGATGGACGCGCTGTCCGTCAGGTACTGCACGTTAGCGCCATCGTAATCCATGATGCCCAGGCGCTTCTGGCGCTGGTCCTTCGGCCCGGTCTCGGACACGAACACCACGCGGCTGTCGAAATACGGCTGTTCACCGGTCAGGCGCGCATAGACCTGATCGGCCACCTTGTGCGCCAGCCGCCGCCAACCATCGGCAGAGGACGCGAACTGCATCCCCTCGCCCAGCTCACGCTCGGCAAAGACGTCCCAGGCGCGGAACTTCACCACGACGCGCCCCTGCCCGTCGGTGCTGACCGCCCCTGTCACCAGCGCCTGCGCGTTGATCGCCTTCCAGTCGGCGAACTGGATCGGAGAAGCAAAGGCCGACACGCGGCTGATATGCGCATCACGCGGGATCTCGCGGAAGAGGCCAGTGCCGACGAGGTCTTCGGCCACCACGCGGCTGATGTCTTCGGCGAACTGCTCGGAGCCGGGCGTCTCGGCAACAAAGCCCGGGACGGCGACGGGCATCGGTTCCACGATGCCACGGTCGATCTCAAGCCGCAGCGGCTCCTGTGCCGTGGCGGGGAGGCCCGCCAACAGACCAAATGCCATCATCAGCCACATCATGGCTTTCTTCGTCATGGAATCCCTCCTAGGGAACTGCCCGTTACTGCCCTGCGGGTCTGTTGCCCGCGTTATTTCCTAATACAGTGCATTTGAAGCCCGCAAAACACCCTTCAAGGGCCGTTTCAGCGGGGAATTGCCGAAATTCATGCGCCAAGGGCAGGTTTCGCGGCGAAACCTCCGGGTTTTGACATGGGTCGACATGCCGGTGGCGAAAACGTGAAGGCGGCGTGAGGCACAAATGGGTTGCCGAACCCTTTGCGTCGCGGCTGCTGCGGGACCCGAAACGTCATCCCGTCAGGCCCCGGGCCAACTCTGGGCCAGCGGTTTCGAGCCTCGTGTCGACCGCGTTGTGGAGGATAGCGCCTGGAAGCCGAGCGCCAAGTCCCACGCCTGCGGGCTGGACCTGTCGTGTACCGGTGCCGGGCGCGGTCGGCCAGCGTCGGGATCGCGGGAATCCGGTTTAGGGGTTCTGGAAGTACGTGCGCGGGTTGGACGATGACTGGAAAGGCTGAGTCGCGCGCCATGGTCCGGACCTGAGGGCCCGCTTTACCTTGTACCCATCCCTGACGGGTCGAAGGTCAGCTCGACCTCTTTCCACAGATCGTATTTTTCGGGCGGCAGGGCATAGCCGTCGCCCTGACAGCGCAGCAGCGCGCGGCGGGCAGATTGGAATGCCTCGGTCTCGGCCTCGGCGGACCCTTCGGAACCTGCCCTGCGGGTAACGTCGCCCGTGATGCGCCCATCGCGGTCGAGGGTGGCGTGCACGGTGACAGAGAGGGTCGCGGCCTCGCTGCCGGGCGTGACCCTCCAGCATCCCTGCACCTGCTGGCGAAAGCCGTCCATCTCCGCGCGGGTCATGCGCTGGTCCTCGGCCCGGGCCGTCGCGGCAAGGACCAGCGGCACAAGGAACAGCAAGGGCCGGAGCCGGGCGGCCGGGCCCTTTGAAAGGGTCCGGGTCGAAGTCTTTCCAAGACTTCGGGGCGTCCGGGTCATCGCAGCCTCATGTCCTCGGGGTTGAAGGTGATTTCGACCTGTTTCCACTGGTCGTACTTCTCGGCGGGCAGCTTGTAGCCGTCGTTCTGGCAGCGCAGCACGGCGCGGCGTGCGGCCTGGAAAGCGGTTTCCACCGCCTGCCCGGAGCCGCCTTCGGAGCCGACGAGGCGGATGTTGCCCACGACCTTGCCGCTGCGGTCCATCTCGAAGCCCAGCGTGACGGTGACATCCGCCGCCTGCGACCCCACGTCCACCAGCCAGCAGGCCTGAACGGCCAGCTTCATGCCCTCGCGTTCGCCTGCGGTCAGCGGCGGGCCTTGCGGCGCGTCGGCCCCTGCCCCGCCGGAGGACAGCTCCTCGGCCAGCGCGGCGGCCAGCGCATCGGCGACGGCGTCCGACGATGAATCCGTGGCAGGCTCCGTTGCCGGTTCTGGCGTCTGCGCGGTTTCGCGCGGGGTTTCAGCCGCCTGTGCCGCCTGCGCCGGGCGCGTCCTGGGCCGCATCGAGGACGCGGGGGCCAGCGCGCCTGCGGGTTCCTCGGCCTCTGTCACGATCTCGGTGGCGGTTTCGGGCGGCGCGGTGGCCTCCTGCGCCTCTTCGGCGACGTCGGGGGATTGCGCATCGGGATTGGCGGCCTGCTGGGTTTCCTCGGCGGTCACGGCGTCGGGGTCCGGAGGGGCCACGGGGGTATCGGCCACGCGCGGCGCGGGGCGCGGCTTGGGCCGTGTCGAGTTCTCGGGGGCGAGGACGCGCGGAATCGGCGCCGGTGCCGGGGGCGCCGGGATCGGGTCGGGTTCGGGGGCCGGGATTGGCGCGGGCAGCGGTTCCGGGATGGGATCGGGTTCCGGCGCGGGGGCCGGTTCAGGAACCGGCTCGGGGATGGGTTCAGGAATGGGTTCGGGCGACGGTTGCGGTTCGGGCTGGGGTTCCGGTGTCGGCTCGGGTTGCGGTTGCGGTTCCGGGGCAGGCTCCGGGACGGGCGCGGGCGCGGGTTCGGGAGCGGGCTCCGGGGTCGGCTCCGGCTCCTGCGCCGGTTCCAGCGCGGCGGTGTCCATGGGCGTAGGCGTCGAGAGCGCGGCGAACTCGGCCTCGGAAATGACGGTGACGTCCGCGACCGACATCTCTGGCGGCTTCGCGTCGAAGAGGTCCCCCAGCATCAGCCAGAGGAAGACCAGGGCGTGCACCCCGGCGGATATGGCAAGAGGACGATTCAACGTCTGACCTCAGTTCCCGCCGTTCAGCGCGGGGCCGCCCACGTCGGTCACCAGACCGATGGAGGAGAAGCCACCCGCGTTGAGCGCGCCCATCACCTGGGCCACTGCTTCGTAAGGCACGGTGCCGTCGGCGCGCAGGTAGACGCGGTCGTCGGCCCGTTCGGCGGCGATGGCGCGCAGCCGGTTGACCAGATCCTCACGCGGGACCTCGGTGTTCATGATGAGCACCGTGCCGTCCTGCTGGAGCGTGACCGAAAGAGGTTCCTCGGTGTCCTGCGGCAGCGCCTGCGCGGCGGTTTTCGGCAGTTCCACCGGCACCCCGACCGTCAGCATGGGGGCCGCCACCATGAAGATGATGAGCAGCACCAGCATCACGTCGACAAACGGCGTGACGTTGATCTCGGACATGGTTCCCGACTTCGAACGGCGGCGTCCGCGACGCTTGCCGCCGCCCCCGCCGCCTTTCATGACACCCGCGCCCATGGCTCAGGAATCCAGCTGGCGGGAAAGGATGGTCGAGAACTCGTCGGCGAAGGCCTCGTAGTTGCCGACGATGCGGTCGGAGTCGGCGCTGAACTTGTTGTAGAAGATGACGGCCGGGATGGCGGCAAGAAGGCCGAGACCGGTGGCCAGCAGCGCCTCGGCGATGCCGGGGGCCACGACGACAAGCGAGGTGTTCTGGCTTTCGGCGATCTGGATGAACGAGTGCATGATGCCGAAGACCGTGCCGAAGAGGCCGATGAAGGGCGAGGTGGAGCCGACGGTGGCCAGGACCGGCAGGCCCTTTTGCAGCGCATCGGCTTCCTTGGTGATGGCCACGTCCATGGAGCGGTCAATGCGGCTTTGGGCGTTGGCGATCAGCCCGCCGTCCTCGCGGTGCGAGCGGCGCCATTCGATCATGCCGGCGGCAAACACCCGTTCCGAGCGCCCGTCCGGTTCCGGCCCGAGCTGGTCGAACAGCTCGTCCAGCGGCTCGCCCGACCAGAACATGCGATCAAAGGCCTGCGCTTCGAGGCGCGCTTTGCGGTAGGTGACAAATTTCTCGATGATGATCGCCCACGACCAGACCGAGGCCGCGATGAGCATCATCATCACGATCTTCACCGTCAGCGTGGCGCGCGCGAACAAACCGAAAAACGAGAAATCGATCCCCTGCGCGAGGGTGGCAACATCTGCTTCCATGAACCTGCTCTTTCCTGTCGGCCCCTGTCATGACGCGGTCTGAGTGCGTCTTTCGAGGCTCTGATTACCCTCCGATTTATCCGATTTGCAGAGCGAACACCATGGGATTGGCGCAAGCGCGCCGAAATACCGGGGTTTGAGCAAATCGCCGCCGAATCTGGCAGGATCGAACAGGAGATCCAGCCCGCCAATCGCGCGTAAGGCGACTGCAACTGACGTGACTCGCAATTTACGTAAAGCCGTTAATGTTTCGGTAACTTTGGTAACCTATTCCTTTACGCCGACACTCCGGAATTTTGACTGGACGATTATGCTCGACAGGCTCGTTGCCCCCATGACAGTCCGTCGGCGGACAAACGGACCACGCACCGCCCTTCGGCTGGTCGAGAACCTGCGGCAATACGGTCTGGCGCTGACGGTTGCCGCCGTGTGCCTCGTGCTGGTCGACTACGCGACCGGCTGGCAATTGAAGATGTCGCTCCTGGACCATCACCCCCGCACGAACCCTCTGACGCTGCTTTTGATGGTGATGTCGCTGGCCGCCCTGCTGATGCAAAGACCCAACCGGCCCGCGCGCAAGCTGGAACTGGCCGTCTGGATGGCCGTGCTGTGCCTCGTCGCCCTGACGCCCATCTCCGCCAGTTTCGCGGATGCAATCGCACCCGACGACTGGCTCAGGAAAACGGGAGGCAACACGGCGCTGGCCTTTGGCATGCTGGGCCTTGCCCAGATCGCCCTGGCCCGCATCCCCGGTATCGCGTCGCGCATCCTGCTGCTGTCCCTCGTGCCCGCCATCATCGCGTTGAACGGCCTCGTTCTTGGCTCGCCGCATTTCCATGGCGAGATGGCGCTGACCACGGCACTGGGGTTCACCGGGCTGTGGATGGCCTCGCTGCGGCGGCTGGCGCGGCGGCACCCGGTGCGTCTGTTCCTCGCCGAGAACCGCGCGGGACGCCTGCTGCGATTGCAGATCGCGCTGTGGCTGGTGGCCGACATCGCGATGCTTCTGGGCCTGCGCCTCTTCGACCTTCCTGGCGCCAGCTTCTACCCGCTGATCCACTCCGGCCAGATGCTGCTGACCTGGGTCATGTCGTTCTGGTTCTCGGTCAAGTTCGCCGATCTGCTCAGCGAGGCCGGGCAGCGACACACCGCGCTCAGAGACGAAGCAGACCGCGACCACCTCACCCAACTCGCCACGCGTCGTGCCGCGAAGCGGTTCTATGACGACATTGCGCAAGAGGGGCAGTCACATTGCGTTCTCCTGATCGACATCGACCACTTCAAGCAGATCAATGACCGTCTGGGCCACCCCACCGGCGACGAAGCCCTGAAGTGGCTGGCAGAGTGCGTGCGGAACACGCTGAGGATCTCGGACTTTTCCGCGCGTTGGGGCGGGGAGGAGTTCCTTGTCATCCTGAACCGCGCCCCCGCCATTTCGGGCGTCGTCTGGGCGGAACGCCTGCGCACGACGCTGGCCATCGGGAACCGCCCCTCGGCCATTCCCGATTTCACCGTGTCGATCGGCGTCACGGCACCCGGAGCAAATGACGGCATGACGCTGGACCAATTGGTCGAGCGCGCAGATCAGGCGCTATATGCCGCAAAGGAAGATGGTCGGAACTGCGCATGGTTCGCCGATCCGGACCTCGACTTCGCCACGAGACGCACGTCGCCGCGCCCCCGCTCGTCCGCTGTCGCGATCCGGGCCTGATCGGAGACTGATCGGGGCCAGATCGGGGCCAGATCGGGGCCTGCTTCCGACGCAGCGGCTCAGTGGACGTGGCGGCGCAACTTCAGTGGCAGCCGCGTGGGATGCCCGTCGGTCGTGACGCAGACCGCCGTGACCTCGGCCCTGAACAGGACCTCTTCGCCGCGACAGACCTCCTGCGTCATCACCAGCCGCACGCCGGTCATGCTTTTCGTCAGGGTGCGGATTTCCAGCAGGTCGTCGTATTTCGCCGTTGCGAGGTAATCCGCCTCGATCCGCCGCACGACAAACACGATGCCGTCCTTCTCGCGCATCTCGTTCTGGTCAAGGCCCTGCTGCTTGACCCAGTCGGACCGGGCGCGTTCGATGAATTTCAGGTAATTGGCATGATAGACGATGCCCGCCATGTCGGTGTCTTCGTAGTAGACCCGCACCCGAAAGATATGCATGTCGCCCCCTGCCCCTTTGCTGTTGGTCAAAGTGTTAACGCAGCAAGCGCCGCCGCGCCACCGCGCAGGCCGGGCCGGATCGCCGCAGTGCGTCCGGTGCCCAAAGGCTGTGCAGCGGGCGGTTGCGGACCTTACATGTTAGCGATAGCGTCCCGCGCAACCGACCCCAGCCGGAAGTTCCGCCATGAAGACCCTCGTCGCCCACGCCGCCCGTGACATCCGCATCGAGGAGCGTGACATGCCGACGCCCGGCCCCGGCGAGGTGCTGATCCGCATGGAGCGCGGCGGCATCTGCGGCTCTGACCTGCATTACTACAATCACGGCGGTTTCGGCGTGGTGCGGTTGAAAGAGCCGATGATCCTTGGCCACGAGGTCTCGGGCCGGATCGAGGCCTTGGGCGCGGACGTCGACCTGCCCACCGGCGCACTGGTGGCGGTGTCGCCTTCGCGGCCCTGCTACGCCTGTGCCTACTGTCTCGAAGGGCGGCACAACCACTGCGTCGACATGCGGTTCTACGGCTCTGCCATGCCCTTTCCGCATATTCATGGGGCGTTCCGCGAATACATCGTCGCCGACGCGCGGCAATGTGCCGTGGCCGATGGCCTGACCGCAGGCGAGGCCGCGATGGCG
The DNA here is from genome assembly GCF_049800975.1 of Sagittula sp. S175. Taxonomy (NCBI): domain Bacteria; kingdom Pseudomonadati; phylum Pseudomonadota; class Alphaproteobacteria; order Rhodobacterales; family Roseobacteraceae; genus Sagittula; species Sagittula sp. S175. Next base: position 40,005 of record NZ_JBNAGB010000003.1, on the reverse strand, counting down.
GAACCGCTGTCGGTGGTCCTGCACGCCGCGAAACGCGCGGGCGACCTGATGGGCAAGCGCGTGCTGGTCACCGGCTGCGGCCCCATCGGGCAGCTGGCGGTACTGGTGGCCCGCGCGGCGGGCGCGGCCGAGATCGTCGCCACCGACATGGCCCCCTTCACGCTGGACAAGGCGCGCGAGGTCGGCGCCGACGCCACGCACAACGTGGCCGAGGACCGCGAGGCGCTGGGGCGCTACACCGCCAACAAGGGCCATTTCGACGTGATGTTCGAATGCTCCGGCGCGGCGGTGGCGCTGGCGGGCGCGATCCCGGCCCTGCGTCCCGGCGCGGTGGTGATGCAACTGGGGCTTGGCGGCGACATGACCCTGCCTGTGCAGGCCATGACCGCCAAGGAGATCGAGCTGCGCGGCTCCTTCCGCTTTCACGCCGAGTATTTCACCGCCGTGACGATGATGCAGGCGGGGCGTCTGGACGTGACGCCGCTCATCACCCATACGCTGCCCCTGACGGATGCCGTCGCCGCCTTTGACCTCGCCTCCGACCGGACGCAGGCGATCAAGGTGCAGTTGCAGTTCCAAGACCCTCTCGCGGAGCCCGATAGATGAAAGCCGTCCTTTACGAGTCCTTCCAGACCGCCCCCAAAGTGGTCACGGTAGAGGATCCCACGCCCGAACCTCATGGCGTCGTGCTGAAGGTCGAGGCCACCGGCGTCTGCCGCAGCGACTGGCACGGTTGGATGGGGCACGACCCGGATATCGAGCTGCCGCATATCCCCGGACACGAGCTGGCCGGAACCGTGCAGGCGGTGGGCAAGGACGTGCGCAACTGGAAGGTGGGCGACCGCGTCACCGTTCCCTTCGTCGGCGGCTGCGGGTCCTGCCCGGAATGCCACGCCGGACACCAGCAGGTCTGCCACGCGCAGTTCCAGCCGGGCTTCACCCATTGGGGCTCGTTTGCGGAATACGTTGGCCTGCACAAGGCCGACCTGAACCTCGTGGCGCTGCCCGAGGACATGTCCTTTGCCACGGCGGCGAGCCTCGGCTGCCGTTTTGCCACCTCTTTCCGGGCGGTGGTGGACCAGGGCCGCGCGGGCGCGGGACAATGGGTGGCGGTGCATGGCTGCGGCGGCGTCGGCCTGTCGGCGGTGATGATCGCAACGGCCTTGGGCGCGAATGTCGTGGCCATCGACATCGACGAGGCCAAGCTGGCGCTGGCACGTGATCTGGGCGCAGTGGCCTGTGTGAATGGCGCAACCGTGGCCGATGTGGCGGAGGCCGTGCACGAAGTGACCAAGGGCGGCGCGCATGTCTCGCTCGACGCGCTGGGGCACCCGGCGACCTGCTTCAACTCGGTCAATTCCCTGCGGCGGCGCGGCAAGCATGTGCAGGTCGGGCTGATGCTGGCAGACCACGCCACGCCCGCTGTCCCCATGGCCCGCGTCATCGGCTGGGAGCTGGAAATCCTCGGATCACACGGCATGCAGGCGCATCGCTATGGCGCGATGATGGAGATGATCTCGTCCGGGAAAATGGACCCGGCGCGGCTGGTGGGGCGGCAGATCAGCCTCGAGGAGTCGGTGGAGGCGCTGACCTCCATGGACAGTTTCCAGTCGGTTGGCGCCACCGTCGTCACCCGGTTCTGAGCGATGTTCGAAGCCGTCGAGGACTACCCCGTCGACCCGATCATGATCGGCATGGACCTCTTCGCGCAGGACCCGCGCAAGGACAAGCTGAACCTGACCGTCGGCATCTACGAAGACGCCGAGGGGCGCACCCCCGTCCTGAACGCCGTCAAACAGGCGGAACGGCTGCTGGTCGAACGCCAGGAGACCAAGGCCTACACCGCGCTGACCGGCGATGCGGCCTATTGTGACACGCTGGGCGACGCCCTGTTCGGGTCGCTGCACGACGGGGTGGTGACGGCGCAGACGGCGGGCGGCGCGGTGGCGCTGCGGGTGGCGGCGGACCTCTTGGCGCAGATGCCGTCGCGCCCGACGGTCTGGGTGCAGACACCCACCTACGGCAACTACATCCCGATCCTGAACGCCGCCGGAACGCCCTGGCAGGCGGTGCCCTACTACGATCAGGCGCGCGCCCAGGTCACCTTTGACGCCATGCTCGACGGGCTGAAGGCCGCCCGCCCCGGCGATCTGTTCCTTGTCCAGGGTGTCTGCCACAACCCGACCGGCGCCGACATGACGCCGGAACAGTTCGACGCGCTGCTCGATCTGCTGGAGGCGCGCGGCATCGTGCCGTGGATCGACCTCGCCTACCTCGGGTTTGCCGACAGCTTTGACGCCGATTGCCAGATGGCGCGCAAGGTGCTGGCGCGCTTTGACGAGAGCATCGTCTGCATCACCCTGTCGAAAAGCTTTGGCATCTACCGCGACCGCGCCGGGGCGCTGTTCCTGAAAACACGGCCCGCGCAGCGCGCGCGGGTCAAACGCGCCATCACGGCGATCATCCGGTCCAACACCTCGCACGCGCCGGACCATGGCGCATCGGTTGTGCGGACCATCCTGGGCGACTCCGCTCTGAAAGCCCTGTGGCTCGGGGAGCTGGACGCCATGCGCACCCGCGTCGCCGGAGTGCGGCAGGACATCGTGCGCGAGGCCCGCGCGCGGCACAACCGCGACGACCTAGATTTCCTCGCCGGTCAGCGCGGCATGTTCTCGCTCCTGCCCGTGACCACCGCCGAGGAAGAGGCCCTGACCCGCGATCACGGCATCCATGTGGTCAAGGGCGGTCGCGTCAACGTCGCCCGCCTGCGGGGCGGCGATGTGGCGACGCTGGTCGACGCCGTCTTTGTGGTAAAGGCCCTCTAGCCCCGCGCAAAGGTCTGGCGCAGCCAGTCCAGCACCCGGCCCGCATCCGGGTTGGACCGGCCCGACACTGCCCGCAGCACGTAGCCCCGGCGGCTTTGCAGCCGCTCCGGCACCGCGCGCACCAGCCCTGCATCGGGCGCATCGAGGTCCACCAGCCCCTCCCAGCACAGCGCCACGCCCAATCCCGACCGCGCCGCACGGATCACGTGGTCGAAGGAGTTGAAGGCGATCACCTCGCGCCGCTGGCCCAAGTCGACGCCCAGTTCCGCCAGCCATTGCCGCAGGCTGTACCACGGCGCGTCCTCCCGCGCCGCAAGGTCGATGAACGTCGCCTTGGGCAGGTCCGCCGCCCGCATCCCCGGATGCCGCGCGGCATAGTCCGGGCTGCACACCGCCGAAACCGTTTCGCGAAACAGCAGCACACCCCCTGATCCGAACGCTGGCCCCGGCGCGGAACAGTCCTCCATGCGGATCACCAGATCGGCCCCCGGCACCTCGCGCGGGTCGGGCATCTGCCGGGTCAGCACCGAAATCGCCACCCCCGGAAAAGCCGCGTTCAGCGAGGCGAACTCCGGCAGCAGCAAGAAGCTGGCAAAGGCGATGTCGGTCAGGATCACCACCTCGGCCCGTCCCCGCTCGCGGGAATAGCGGTCAAAGGCATCGGACGCCTCGGTCAGGGGACCATTCAGCGCGGCCATCAGGGCCACGCCGTCCGGGGACAGCGACACGCCGCGCCGTTCGCGCACCAGAAGCCTGCGGCCCAGACTGTCCTCCAGCGCCCGCATCCGCTGGCTCAGGCGCGGCTGCGACAACCCCGCCTCGCGCGCCGCCGCCGACAGCTGCCCGCTGCGCGCGACCAGAAGGAACAGGCACAGATCGGCGCTGTAGCGCCCAAGGTTGGCATAAGGATTCCGAATGTCTGGCATAACACGTATCCCCAAGACGTCTTTGCCCTGTATGGGTAACGTCCCGGCGACACCCGTGCCATTGCGAATATCTTCTTTCCGACGAATTGCCGCGACGGCGCGCGCCGGGCGCGGTAGAATCCCGCCGACGACCTCATGCCTTGCAAGGACATCATGACCCCCACGCGCCGCCCCAACATCCTCATCATCATGGTCGACCAGCTGAACGGAACGCTGTTCCCGGACGGCCCTGCGGACTTCCTGCATGTCCCGAACATCCGCGCCCTTGCCGACCGGTCCGCGCGGTTCCGGAACAGCTACACCGCCTCGCCGCTGTGCGCGCCGGGGCGGGCGTCCTTCATGTCGGGGCAGTTGCCCTCGGTCACGGGCGTCTATGACAATGCCGCCGAGTTCGCGTCGAGCATCCCGACCTACGCCCACCACCTGCGCCGCGCGGGCTACCACACCTGCCTCTCGGGCAAGATGCACTTTGTCGGCGCCGACCAGCTGCACGGTTTCGAGGAACGCCTGACCACCGACGTCTACCCGCCCGATTTCGGCTGGACGCCCGACTACCGCAAACCCGGCGAGCGCATCGACTGGTGGTATCACAACATGGGCTCGGTCACCGGCTCGGGCGTGGCCGAGATCACCAACCAGCTGGAGTACGACGACGAGGTCGCCTACCACGCCACGCGCAAGATCTATGACCTTGGCCGCCGCCACGACGACCGCCCGTGGTGCCTCACCGTCAGCTTCACCCACCCGCACGACCCCTACGTGGCGCGGCGCAAGTACTGGGATCTTTACGAGGATTGCGCCCATCTGATGCCCGAGGTCGGCGATCTGGGCTATGACAATCAGGACGCCCATTCGAAACGCATCTTCGACGCCAACGACTGGCGCAACTTCGACATCTCCGAGGATGACATCCGCCGCTCGCGCCGCGCCTATTTCGCCAATATCTCGTATCTCGACGACAAGATCGGCGAGATCATGGAGGCCCTGCGCGGCACCCGGCAGGAGGAGGACACCGCGATCCTCTTCGTCTCGGATCACGGCGACATGCTGGGCGAGCGCGGCTTGTGGTTCAAGATGAACTTCTTCGAAGGCTCGGCGCGCGTCCCGCTGATGGTCTGCGCCCCGCAGGTCCCCGCAGGCCGCGTTGATACGCCGGTCAGCAACATCGACGTCTGCCCGACGCTGTGTGATCTGGCGGGCGTGGACATGTCCGAGGTCATGCCCTGGACCGAGGGCCAGTCGCTGCTCCCCGTAGCCAATGGCGTTGCGCGCGGCCCGGTGGCGATGGAATATGCCGCCGAGGCGTCTTATGCACCGCTCGTCGCCCTGCGCGAAGGCCGGTGGAAATACACCCGCTGCGCGCTGGACCCCGAGCAGCTGTTCGACCTGGACGCCGATCCGCACGAGCTGACGAACCTCGCAGGCGACCCCGCCCATGCGGAAACCCTGACACAGTTCCGCACCATGGCCGACGCGCGCTGGAACCTCGAACAATTCGACGCCGATGTCCGCAAAAGCCAGGCGCGGCGCTGGGTGGTCTACGAGGCGCTGCGCAACGGCCAGTATTTCCCGTGGGACTACCAGCCGCTGCAAAAGGCCTCCGAGCGCTACATGCGCAACCACATGGACCTCAACGTGGTCGAGGAAAACGCCCGCTACCCGCGCGGCGAATAGCGCAGGCGCCCTCAGCCAAACATGCTGTCGGGGATCCAGAGCGCGATCCCCGGCACCGCGATGATCGCCAGCAAGGTCACGATCATGGCGATCAGAAAGGGAACCACCCCGGCAAAGACCGTCGCCAGCGGCACATCCCCCGCCACGCCGCGCACGACAAAGACGTTCAGCCCGACCGGAGGCGTAATCATGCCCATTTCGATCACGATCACCGCCACCACTCCGAACCAGATCGGGTCGAACCCGAGTCCAAGGATCACCGGGTAGTAAATCGGGATCGTCACCACCAGCATCGCCAGCCCGTCAAGGAACATCCCCAGCACCACGTAGCTGAGCAGGATGACCACCAGCGTGCCATAGGGGCCAAGGCCAAAGGCCGTCAGCATGTGCCCCAGCGCCGCCGGAATGTCGGTGATGGCCAGAAAGGGGTTCAGCACGTTCGCACCGACGACGATCATGTACAGCATGGCCGAGGTCTTGACCGTGTCCCCCACCGCTTTGGTGAAGGCGAACCTGTTCAGCTTGCCCGTGGCCAATGCCAGCAGGATCACGAGGCCCGCACCGATGCCCGACGCCTCGACCGGGGTGAACATGCCCAGGTAGATGCCCCCGATGCTGACGAGGATCACCGCCAGCAAAGGCGCGGCTTTCAGGAACAGCGCGAACCGCTGCGCAAAAGGCACCGCCTCGCCGCGCGGCCCCCTGGACGGATCGCGCCATGTCACCACCCAGATGGCCACGATGAACAGCACCGACATCAGCAGCCCCGGCAGGATACCCGCCATGAACAGCCGCCCGATGCTTTCCTCGGTCAGGATGGCGTAGATCACGAACCCGGTAGAGGGCGGGATCAGGAAGCCCAGTGTGCCCCCCGCCGCGACGGCCCCGGTGGCCAGCCCGGAGGCATAGCCGAACCGTTTCATCTCTGGCAGAGCGACGCGTCCGATGGTGACGGCGGTCGCCACCGACGACCCCGACACGGCGGAAAACGCCGCGCAGCCGATGACCGAGGCCGAGGCCAGCCCACCCCGGAACCGCCCGACCCAGGCATGTGCGGCGTCGTAAAGCGCGCGGGAAAACCCCGCCTCGGAGGCGATATTGCCCAGCAGGACGAACATCGGCACGACGATCAGGTTGTAGTTCGACACGCTCGAATAGGTCTCGGTGAACAGGATCGCCGAAGCGCGGCGCAGCCCGTCCATCCACCAGACGCCGAAAAAGCCGGTCAGCAGCATGGCAAAGGCCACGGGCGTGCGCAGGATCATCAGCGCGAACAGCCCGCCAATGCCCAGCACGCCGATCATTACGTCAGTCATGGGTCCATCCCAGCAAAAGCGCCCCGATCTGCGCGCCAAAGACCAGTGCGCACAACGCCATGCCCGCAAAGATCGCGCCGTAGACCGGCCAGAGCGGCAGCTCCAGCATATTGGTCACGTCACCGAACGCGGCGGCCTCGGCGGCCTTGTCCCAGGCGCGTTGACACAGGTGCCACAGCACCGTCACTGACAGCACACGCGCCAGGACATCCCCGAACGCCCGCCCCCGGCGACCCAGCGGCCTGTCGAACAGATCGACCCGGACGTGATGGTTCCCGGCGGTGGTCAAGGGCAGCGCCAGCATGGCCAGCGCCACGGCGATCAGTTGCACGATCTCGTTCACGCCCAGAAGCGGTGCCCCAAAGGCATAGCGCAGCACGACACCCGCGCAGACGGTGACGACCATGGCCAGAAGGCACAGCCCCGCCCCCACCGCCAGCCACAGCGGCGCCCGGGCAAGTGACCTTGCCCAGGCGGGTGCAGCAGGTGCAACCCCTGCCATCACTCGGCCTTCATCGCATCGACGATGGCCTGCGCGCCTGCGCCGGTCTCGGCGACCACCTGCCCCACGATGGGCGCGGACAGCGTGTTGAAGGCCTCGGCCTCGGCGTCCGACAGGCGGATCACCTCGCCGCCCATGTCCTCGAAGGCCGCGATCCCGCCCTCGGCCACCTTCAGCTGGGTCTGGTTGGCCAGAAAGGACGCTTCCTTGCCGGCCTCCAGAACCGCGGCCTGCTGGTCGTCGCTCAACCCGCCAAAGGCATCGCGGTTCGCCACGATGAAGAACGGCGAATTGGTCGCGTCAAAGCCCAGCGTCAGGAATTTCGCCACTTCGCCCAACCGAAAGGGGCGTGTCGCCGTGGTGTCGATCATCGCGCCGTCGATCACGCCGGTCTGCATCGCGTTGTAGATTTCCGTCACCGGCATGGACACCGGGTTCGCGCCCCATGCCTCCACCTGCAGGCCCGCATTGCGCGAGGGCACGCGGATGTTCATCCCCTTCACGTCCTCGGGCGCACGCACGGCCTTGTCACGGGTGTACAGCACGTTGGGCGCCGACGACCACAGCGACACCAGCTCCACGCGGCGGTATTCACCCTTCAACAGGTCGATGTTGTCCCACAGGTCCTGCGTCCCGGTCTCGGTCCGCGTGACACCCGGCAGTTCGGCGCTCAGTGTCAGCGGAAAGGACGAGGCGGTGTAGCCCGGCAGCGAAATGGCGAAATCCGCCACGCCGTCCATGGCGCGGTTCACCTGCTCCACCGGCCCCGGCCCCAGTTCGCCGCCGTTGTACAGCTTGACTGTCACCTCGCCGCCGGTCTTCTCGGCCACCCTGTCGGCAAAGGGCTGGAACGCGCCCGCAACGTAGGGATGCCCCGGCGGCATGAAGTTGGCAAAGCTCAGTTCCTCGGCCAGGGCGCTGGTGGCCCAGACGCCGGACAACAGGCTGGCGGCGGCACAGAGGGTGGTGACGATACGCATGGTGGGTCCTCCCGATGGTCCCCCGCACGGGGGATGAATGGTGCCATCGGACGTGCCAGAGAGATCGGCGCCATGGCCAATTCAAGGCGGCGGCTGCGGGATAAGCCTGCGCTATAGCGGCGCCAGATCGGCGGCGGCGGCGCGCAGCTGGCTTATGAACTGCGCCTGCGCCGCCGTCGGCAGCCAACCCGCCCGTGTGGTCAACCCGATGGCGCGCGCGGGCCAGTCCACCCGCACGTCCAGAGGCACCAGAAGCCCCGCCGCCACCTCCGCTTCGGCCTGCCGCGCCGAGATGCAGCCCAGCAGGTCCGAGCGCCGCAACAGCTCGCGCATCATCAGGATAGAGCCGCATTCCACCAGACTGTCCGGCAGCGCCAGCCGTCGGCTTTCGAACAGCGCGTCGAACTGCTCGCGCGAGGGGGTGCCGGGACGCGGCACCGCCCAGGGGTGCTGCACCAGCACATCCAGATCCACGGGGCCGCCGCACAGCACGTGCCCGGGCCGCGCCAGCACCACCAGCCCGTCATCGAACAGCGTCTCCTGCACCACGTCCCCGATGGGCAGCGGATCACGCATCGCGCCGATCAATACGTCGATCTCGCCCCGCCTCAGCCTGGCCAGCAACGCATCATAGGTGCCGTCGATCACCGTGATCCGCTGCTTTGGCCGCAGCAGCCGGAACCGGGCCAGCGCCTGCGGCAGCACCACGGAGCGCGACAGCGGCAGCGCCCCGATCACGATCCGCCCCACCTCGCGCCCGTCAAAGTCCGCAAGTTCGGATTCCGCCTGATCGAATTCCGTGAACGCCAGCCGCGCCGCCTGCGCCAGATCCTGGCAGGCCCGGACGGGCACCATGCCAAAGGACGTGCGCTCGAACAGTGCCCGGACGGCATCGCGCTCCAGCTGGGTGATGGCGCGATGGACCGTGGGCTGCGCCACGCCCAGCGCCCGCGCGGCAAGCGTGAAGTTCTGCGCCTCCGTCATGGTGATCAGCGCCTGCAACTGCGGGGCGCTCGCGGTCAGCACAAGGCGTGGCGACACATCGCCCAGCGCAACATCCAGCCGCTCCATCGCGCGGCGCAGACGCCCGTCCAGCAGCCGGCCCCGCTCGGTCAGGAAAAACCCCTGCCGCGTGCGATCGAACAAGGCGCCGCCCGCCTCCCGTTCCAGCTTGGTCAGCGATTGCGTGACGGCGGGCTGCGACACGCGGCACCGCTCTGCCGCCAGCGTCGGAGACTGCAGGTCCGCCACCGCGAGGAACACCCGAAAATGCCTGAGATTGCGCGACAGCATCCGAATCCCCGCCTTGTCCCACTGGTTCCCCTGTTGCCACGCGCCAGCGGCCCGGACCACCGGCTATAGCCAAAACTTATCCAACCAACGCGGAAATGAAATTGCGCCGCAGCGCAATGCCATGGGATGCCTGCACGGCATCTACAGCCGGAGAGCCCTCATGACATCACCCCGAACCGCCCTCGTCATCTCGGCCCACGCCGCTGATTTCGTCTGGCGCTGTGGCGGCGCCATCGCGCTGCACGCCGAACAGGGGGTCGAGGTCACCGTGGCCTGCCTGTCCTTCGGCGAACGCGGCGAGAGCGCGCGGCTCTGGAAGGAAGGCAAATCGCTGGACGAGGTCAAGGCCATCCGCCGCGCCGAGGCAGAGGCGGCGGCGGACGCGCTGGGGGTCACGCGGCTGGAATGCTTCGATCTGGGCGACTACCCGCTGCACCTCGATCGGGACGACAAGTTCAGGCTGGTCGATCTGATCCGCGCCGTGCAACCCTCGTGGATGATGTCCCACAGCCAGTATGACCCCTACAACACCGACCACATGTACATGACGCAGGTCGCGCTGGAGGCCCGCATGATCGCGCAGGCTTGGGGCCACAACCCCGGTGAAAAGGTGCTGGGCGCGCCGCAGCTTTACCTCTTCGAACCGCACCAGACCGAGCAGATGGGATGGAAGCCCGACACCTTCCTCGACATCACGCCCGTCTGGGACAAGAAGCGCCGCGCCATGGAACACATGAACGGCCAGGTCCACCTGTGGGACTACTACACCCGCGTCGCCCAGCAACGCGCCAACCATTTCAAGCGCAACTCGGGCGGCCAGTCCGGCGGGCGCGATTGCCAGTATGCGGAGGGCTTCCAAAGCGTGTTCCCGCGCTGCGTGGACAGCCTCTGAGGGAGGGGAATACAGATGACCGTGACCAACCCGAGCTTCGACATCGCCCACCTCGGCCATGTGGAAATGCTGACCGACAAATACGACGAGAGCCTCGACTTCTTCACCCGCGTCTACGGGTTGCACCTGTCGCGCGAAGACGAGACCAGCGCCTACCTGCGCGCCTGGGACGACTACGAGTTTCACACGCTGAAACTCACCCGCGCCCGGACGACAGGGGTGGGCCACATCGGCTACCGCTGCGCCTCGCCCGAAGCCCTGGAGCGCCGCGTCTCGGTCATCGAAGCCTCGGGCTACACGACCCACGGCTGGGTCGACGGCGACCTCGGTCACGGACGGGCCTTCCGGTTCGAGGACCCCTTCGGCCATGTCTTCGAACTCTACTACGACACCCGCTGGTTCGAGCCGCAACGGGACGCCGACCGCGCCGCGCTGAAGAACACCGCCTCCGCCTTCACCGGCGCCGCACCGCGCCGGCTGGATCACCTCAACCTGCTGTCCAGCGACGTGACCGAATTCCGCCGCTTCATGGAAACCTGCCTCGGCAGCCGGGTGACGGAATACATCCAGCTGGACAACGGCCGGATCGGTGGCTGCTGGTTCACCGTCAACAACAAGACCTACGACCTCGCCTGCACCGAGGAGCACGGGCGCGGCAACGCCCGCCTGCACCACATCACCTACGCCACCGACCAGCGCGAAGACATCCTGCGCGCCGCCGACATCTTCCTGCAGAACGGCGTCCACATCGAAACCGGCCCGCACAAGCACGCCATCCAGGGCACCTTCTTCCTCTATGTCTGGGAACCGGCGGGCAACCGGGTCGAACTGGCCAACGCCGGCGCCCGCCTGATCCTCGCCCCCGACTGGCAACCGGTCTGCTGGACCGAAGCCGACCGCAGGAAGGGTCAGGCCTGGGGCCTCAAGACCATCGAGACTTTCCACACCCACGGCACGCCGCCCGTGGCGGACTGAGCCGGGGCTCTGCCCCGGACCCCGGAGGTATTTGGACCAAGAAGAAGAACAAGAAAGCGAGCCTGCTGCTTCTTCTTGGTCCAAATACCTCCGGGGGTGAGGCCCGGAACGGGCCGAGGGGGCAGCGCCCCCCTGCCACCCCAAGACAAGGGAGACCCGCCATGGGGATCGTCAGGCAACACATTGACCGCGCTCCGAAGGATCTGATTGCGCGGCTCGGAGCGGCGGGCGTCGCCACGGTGCATGAATCGCAGGGCCGCACCGGTCTGATGGGCGCGCAGATGCGGCCAATCCAGCAGGACGTGTCCTTCGCGGGGTCCGCGGTGACCATATCCGCCGCGCCGGGTGACAACTGGATGCTGCATGTCGCCATCGAGCAGTTGCAGGAGGGGGACATCATGGTGCTCGCCCCGACCTCCCCTTGCGACATGGGCTATTTCGGCGACCTTCTGGCGACCTCGGCCATGGCGCGGGGGTGCCGCGCGCTGGTCATCGACGCCGGGGTCCGGGACACGCGCGACCTGCGGGCCATGGGGTTTTACGTCTGGTCCACCGCGATCTCCGCGCAGGGCTGCATCAAGGAGACGGTCGGTTCCGTCAACGTGCCCGTGGTCTGCGCCGGGGCTGTCGTGAACCCCGGCGATGTGATCGTCGCCGATGACGATGGCGTCTGCGTGGTGCCTCGGGCCAATGCCGAAACCGTCATGACCGCCGCGCAAAAGCGTCTCGACGCCGAGGAGGCCAAGCGCCAGCGCTTCGCTTCCGGTGAACTGGGCCTCGACATCTACGACATGCGCGGACGACTGGCCGAAAAAGGTCTCAGATATGAGTGATTTTCAGGACGGCATCCCCTGCCTCTGGATGCGCGGCGGCACGTCGAAAGGCGGCATCTTTCTCGCCTCCGACCTGCCCTCCGATCCCGCCCGGCGCGACGCGCTGCTGATGCGCATCATGGGCACCCCCAGCGCGACCCAGATCGACGGCATGGGTGGCGCCGATCCGCTGACCTCCAAGGCGGCGATCCTCGCGCCCTCGACCCGCCCCGACGCGGATGTGGACTATCTCTTCCTGCAGGTCTTCGTGGATCAGGCCATCGTCAGCGACGCGCAGGCCTGCGGCAATATCCTGGCCTGTGTCGGCCCCGCCGCCATCGAACGCGGGCTGGTCGCCGCGCAGGACGGCGAGACCCCTGTGCGCATCCACATGCTGAACACCGGCGAGGTCTCTGTCGCGCGGGTGCAGACACCGGGCGGGCGGGTCAGCTATGACGGAGACGCCCGCATCGACGGTGTCCCGGGCCAGCATGCGCCAGTGCCGCTGATGTTCACCGGACTGGCCGGGTCGATGTGCGGGGCGATGCTGCCCACGGGCCGCGCGGTCGACCTGATCGAGGGCACCCGCGTCACCTTGATCGACTTCGGAATGCCCTGCGTGATCGTCAGGGCCACTGACCTTGGCGTCGCGGGCGCCGAGGATCGCGCCACCCTCGACGGCAACGCCGCTCTGAGGGCCCGGGTCGAGGCGATCCGCCTGCAGGCCGGTCCCTTGATGGGTCTGGGCGATGTGAGCGGGAAATCCGTGCCCAAGATGGTCCTTGTCTCGCCGCCGCAGGCCGGCGGCGTGGTGACCACGCGCTGCTTCATTCCGCACCGCTGCCATGCCTCCATCGGGGTCTTTGCCGCCACCACCGTCGCCGCCGCCTGCACGCTGGCCGAAGGACCGGCGGCAGAACTCGCGGTGCTGCCCGACGACACCCGCTTTGCCATCGAACACCCCGGCGGCGCGGCGGAGGTGCTGCTGGACCGCGCCCCCGATGGCACCATCACCGGCGCGGGCACGCTGCGCACGGCCCGAAAACTCATGGACGGGCGCGTCTTCCCGGCGCCCGCCTGACAGCACCGCAGACAGCAAAACGCCGGGGCAAAACCCCGGCGTTTTCCATTCAGAACCAGGCCTTCAGCGCGAAAGGCCACCGTGCAGCGTCGGCACGTCCAGCGACGCAAACCCGTAATGCCGCAGCCAGCGCAGGTCGCTGTCAAAGAAGGCGCGCAGGTCGGGGATGCCGTATTTCAGCATCGAGATCCGGTCGATCCCCATGCCAAAGGCAAAGCCCTGCCACTCTTCCGGATTCACCCCGGCAGCGCGCAGCACCTTGGGATGCACCATCCCCGAGCCCAGAACCTCCAGCCAGCCATCGCCCTGGCCGATCTTCAGCTGGCCATCTTCCCAAGAACACTGGATGTCCACCTCGGCCGACGGCTCGGTGAAGGGGAAGTGCGAGGCGCGGAAGCGCGTCTTGATCCCGTCGATCTCGAAGAAGGCGGAGAAGAATTCTTCCAGCACCCATTTCAGGTTCGCCATCGAGATGTCCTTGTCGATGGCAAGGCCCTCGACCTGGTGGAACATCGGCGTGTGGGTCTGGTCGTAGTCGGCGCGATACACACGTCCCGGCGCGATCACCCGGCAGGGCGCGCCGTGCTTTTCCATGTGCCGGATCTGCACCGGCGAGGTATGCGTGCGCAGCACATGCGGCGGGCGGTTATCCCCCTCGGCGCGGTGCATGTAGAACGTGTCCATCTCGGCCCGCGCGGGGTGATGCGAGGGGATGTTCAGCGCGTCGAAATTGTAGAAATCCGTGTCGATCTGCGGCCCTTCGGCCACCGAGAACCCCATCTCGGCAAAGATCGCGGTGATCTCTTCGGTCACCTGGCTGATCGGGTGGATCGTCCCCTGCCGCTGCGGGCGCACCGGCAGAGTCACGTCCAGCCATTCCGTCCGCAGGCGCTCGTCCAGCGCCGCATCGGCCAGCGCGGCCTTCTTCGCCGTCAGGGCGGTGTTGATCTCGTCCTTCAGCGCGTTCAGCGCGGGGCCGGCCGTCTGGCGCTCTTCCGGGCTCATCTTGCCCAGCTCGCGCATCATCAGGCTGATCTCGCCCTTCTTGCCCAGCGCCTGGACGCGCAGGTCCTCCAGCGCACCCTCGTTCGAGGCGCCCGAGATCAGCTCCAGGTATTTGCCGCGTAGATCGTCCATCGCGCTCTCCTTTGGTCTTGGTCGCCTGTTAGCCGGGGCAGGTCGCAAGGGCAAGGGTCAGAGACCCGCAGGCACCCTGCTTGACCCATGTGCGGTGCATTAACCGCCCGTTAACCAAATTCACAAATCCTACCAAGTGTCGCGTTGACCTATGGTAAATCGCCCAGATCATGATACCCTACCTAAAAGTAGAGATTTGCACGACACCTTCGGATAGCGAAGGGGCATTGGTTAAAGGGGATGAGCAGAATGCGTGAGGACGCAGGCGGCGCCGTTGTGCGCATGATGACCTATACTCTGGCCGGTATGGCGGTGGCCACGGCGGGATATGTCGGGCTGGGGCTGCCGCGAAACGACGGCAGGGCCGATGCGGCACCGCAGGTCGCATCGTTCCAGCCCGCCGCACAGGCCGCCCCCGTTCAGATCGCCCCCGTCCAGATCGCCCCCGTCCAGATCGCCTACACCGATCAACAGTCATCGCGCCCGCCGGGCCTCTCCGCCCCGGCTGTCGATGCCAGACCTCAGCCCCGCCCGGTCTGGACCGAGCCCGTCGTCCACATGACCAAGAACGCCCCGCCGGATACCTCTTTCGACGGCGAAGACCTCGTGACGCGCGGCAGTGCCTCTCCGCTCGCCTCCGAGCCCGCCAAACCGCTGCGCCTGAAGGCTACAGCGGATGCCACGCCTGCGACCACGCCGGAAACCCCGTCGGACACCCTCCCCGGCACGGACCAGCGCGTCATCCTCTCGTCTAACAGCCCGCAGGTGCAGCCTCTGGCCGCGTCGCGCATCCCCGCAACGCCGCCCATAGCCCGTCCTGCCGCGCTCACCCACCCGCTACCGGACACATACGACAGCCACGCTGCCCTCCAGATCCCCGCCAGCACTGCCTGCGTCGCCGAGCTGCAACAGGTGGCCGACCGCACGCGCATCTACTTCGACGAGGCCTCTTCGGCGGTGACCGGCGAGGGACGGCTGCGCATCGCCGCCTTTGGCCGCATGCTCCGCGCCTGCCCCGCCGCGCAGGTCACGATCTACGGCTTCACCGACCCGACCGGGAACCCGACAGCCAACCTCTCGCTCAGCTGGCAGCGGGCGCGCAACGTGCATGACACGCTGATCGCCCAGGGCATACCCGCCAGCCAGGTCACCGCGAAATCCCACCTCGAAGGCCACAGAGAGAACTGCGAACACTACGACGTGGTGGACCGCCGCGTCGAATTCGAAGTCACGCAACAGCCCACCGGGCGCGGCTGACAGCCCCGCACCCATCAACGCCCGAAAGGCCAGCTTCCCGTGATCATGGTTGACCGACCGCGAGCATGGCCGTTGACCAAAACCCTGATCCGCCGCCTGCCGCGCGCCTGCCTCACCGGACGTGAGCCGATCACCGTCGGGGCAAGCCTCACCTGCCGACTGGCCCCGTCTGGCCCAGTCTGGCCAGCCTGCCGGGCACCGGCATGCCGCTGCAAGTCGTGACGCGATCACCCTCCCCCGTCGGTCGACGACCGTGGCGCCTGCGCGCGGGGCGGTTCGATATGGTCGAGGCCACATAGGACAACAGCTGAAACGCGAAAGGGCCGCCCCAACTGGGACGGCCCTTCCGTATTCTCTGCTCGAAAGGCTTACGCCGCTTCCAGCGCGCCCTTGGCCTGAGCGACGATGGCAGCGAATGCCTCCGGCTCGTGCACGGCCAGGTCGGCCAGGACCTTGCGGTCGACTTCGATGCCAGCCTTCGACAGGCCGTTGATGAAGCGCGAATAGGTCAGCGATTCGTCGTTCAGACGAACAGCAGCGTTGATCCGCTGGATCCACAGCGCGCGGAACTGGCGCTTGCGGGCCTTGCGGTCGCGGGTTGCATACTGGTTCGCCTTGTCGACTGCCTGTGCCGCCACCTTGAAGGTGTTCTTGCGGCGGCCATAGTAACCTTTGGCCTGGTCGATGATTTTCTTGTGGCGCGCGTGGGTGACGGTACCGCCCTTGACTCGGGACATATCTGTATCTCCTGACTAGCGGTTAGCGGTCGTAGGGCATGTAGCCCTTGACGATCTTCGCGTCGGGGGCCGACAGGGTCGTCGTGCCGCGCGCGTCGCGGATGAATTTCTTGTGGCGCTTGATCATGCCGTGGCGCTTGCCCGCCTGGCCAGCGATGATCTTGCCGGTCGCCGTGACCTTGAAGCGCTTCTTGGCGCTCGACTTCGTCTTCATCTTGGGCATTTCGGATCTCCGTTCTTGGCGCGACTCGGCATGCCTAAGAAGGCCGGCCGCGCGGTTGGAGCGCGCCCTATACGAAGGACCGGAGGGTTTGGCAAGGGTCAATTCCCGCACCTTCCCTCACCGGGAAGGAATCCGGGCCAGCTCAGGGCCAGCTCAGGGCAGGATGCGGGCAATCGTTCCGTAGATCAGTTCCGGCATCTGGTCCAGCGAGTAGCCACCGGGCTTCATGCGCCAGGCCCAGACCGCCAGAGCGCAGCCTATGAACAGCAACAACGTCCCGATGACGGGCAACCGTTTGTCCGACCATGCCGACAGCAGCGCGGGAATGGACAGAACCACCAGCAGCATGCCGCTCACCAGTGCCGTATCGCTATCCATGCCCGGTTCCCCTTCCCTGCCGCTTTGCCAGCTTGGCAGGGCCGGAGCGGCAAGGCAAACCCCGAAAGCAAAAAGACCCCGGACCGTGGTCCGGGGCCGTTCATGCCGTGTTGCGACGATCACTCCGGATCGGTGCGGAAGATCAGTCGTTCGTCGCAGGGGGCCACGCGCAGGATGTTCGTCGTCCCCGCCTGGTTGAAAGGCACACCCGCCGTCACGACGATCTGGTCCGTCTCGGTGGCAAAGCCCAGCGCCCGCGCCGCACGCGCGGAATTGACCACCGCCTGCTTGAACCGCTCCAGCTCGCCGGCGATGACGCATTGCACGCCCCAATGCAGGGTCAGCCGCCGCGCGGTGCCACGCTGCGGCGTCATGGCGATGATCGGCACGCGCGGACGCTCGCGCGAGGTCAGCGCCGCCGTGGTCCCCGAGGAGGTAAAGCAGCAGATCGCCTTGATGTCGGTGGTTTCCGCGATTTCACGCGCCGCCGCGACGATACCGTCCGCGATGGTGTGCCGCGCCGCCGAGCGCGACGCCTCGATCACGGACCGATAGGTCGGATCGCTCTCGACCGACTTCGCCACGTTGTCCATGGTCGACACCGCCTCGATCGGGTACTGGCCCGCCGCCGATTCCGCCGACAGCATGATCGCGTCGGTGCCCTCGTAGATCGCGCCGGACACGTCCGACACCTCGGCCCGCGTCGGCATCGGGCTCTCGATCATCGATTCCAGCATCTGCGTTGCCACGATCACCGGCTTGGCCGCCGCGCGGCACTTGCGCACCAGGCGCTTCTGGATCGGGGGCACGGAGTGCACCGGCAGTTCCACGCCAAGATCGCCCCGCGCCACCATGATCCCATCCGCCGCCGCGAGGATCGCGTCGAAATATTCGACCGCCGAAGGCTTCTCGATCTTGGCCATGACCGCCGCACGGCCCCCGGCCAGCTGACGCGCTTCCTCGACATCCTCGGGACGCTGCACAAAGGACAGCGCCAGCCAGTCCACGCCCAGCGCACAGGCGAATTCCAGATCCCGGCGGTCCTTCTCGGACAGCGCCGCCAGCGGCAACACCACGTCGGGCACGTTCACACCCTTGCGGTTGGAAATCGTCCCGCCCGCCTCGACCGTACAGGTGGCGTGCTCCTTGTCGCAGTCGGTGACGCGCAGGCGGATCTTGCCGTCGTTCACCAGCAGATGCGCGCCGGGCTCCAGCGCGGCGAAAATCTCCGGGTGCGGCAGTTGCACGCGCGTGACGTCACCGGGGGTGTCATCCAGATCCAGACGGAAGGTCGCGCCCCACTCCAGCTCTTCGGAGCCGTTCTTGAACTCGCCCACCCGCAGCTTCGGCCCCTGAAGGTCGGCCAGGATGCCGATCGGGCTGTCCAGGTCCTTCTCCACCTGCCGGATGATCTTGTGCCGCGCCTCGATATCCTCATGGGTGCCATGCGACATGTTCAGACGGAACACGTCCGCCCCTGCCTCGTGCAGCGCGCGAATCATCTCGTAGGTCGAGGAAGCCGGGCCCAGCGTGGCCACGATCTTTACATTACGGTCGCGTTTCATATGTCCCTGCCTTCCTCACATCGGTCCAGTGGCGCGCGCGGCAGTACGTTACCGCTAACACGCCCGGCTTATCGCGTATTTCCGCAGCACACGCAACGGAACATCCCTTTTCGTCGTCCATTTTCATCCGCGTGCCCATCGCCTAGATGTAACGGGACAGAGATGACGAGACCATGACCTACCAGCCATTCTTTATCGAAGGGGAAACGCGGCCCTCCCGTTTTCTCATCACCTGTGACCATGCCACGAACGTTGTCCCGCCGGACTGCGGCGGCACGCTCGGCCTGCCCGAAACCGACATGGCCCGCCACATTGCCTATGATCCGGGCGCCGCGGGCGTTTCCCGGGCACTGGGCAAAGCGCTCGACGCCCCGGTGATCCTGTCCAACTTCTCGCGCCTCGTGATCGACCCCAACCGGGGCGAGGATGACCCCACGGTCCTGATGCGCCTCTATGACGGCTCGGTGATCCCCGGCAACCGCCCCACCGACGGCCACGAGAAGGAACGCCGCCTGAACGCCTACCACCGCCCCTATCACGCGGCGCTGGAACGGCTGGCGGGTCGGCAGCCCGATACGGTGATCGTCGCGGTGCACAGCTTTACCCCGCAACTGCGCGGCCGTCGCCCGCGTCCCTGGCACATCGGCATCCTGCACGCCTGGGACGCCCGCCTGTCCGATCCGCTGATCGCCACACTCGAAGCCCAGCCCGACCTCGTGGTCGGCCGCAACGAACCCTATCCCGGCCACCTGCCCGGCGACAGCATCGACACCCATGCCCTGAAACACGGACGCGCCAACACGCTGATCGAACTGCGCCAGGACCTGATTGCCACGCCCGACCAGCAGCAGGACTGGGGCGAACGTCTCGCGCCGATGCTGGCCGAGGCTCTTACCCACGTCAAAGCCTGAGGAGACCCAAGATGGACGACCAGACCCGCCTCGAAATCGAAGCCGCCGCCTTCCGCCGCCTGCGCCAGCACCTGATGCAGGACCGGCCCGACGTGCAGAACATCGACCTGATGAACCTCGCCGGCTTCTGCCGCAACTGCCTCAGCCGCTGGTATCAGGAGGCCGCCAACGAGCGCGGCATCGACATGTCCAAGGACGCGGCCCGCGAAATCTACTACGGCATGCCCTACGACGACTGGAAAAACCTCAACCAGACCGAAGCAGGCCCGGAAAAGCAGGCCGCCTTCGAAAAGGCCTTCAAGGAAAACGTCACCGACAAGGCCTGACGGCCACCCGGACCTGCGGCCCAGAGGGGGCAGCGCCCCCTCCCCGGTCGCCGGGGCCACGGGTCACAGGTCACGGCGAAACCAGGCTACCCCAGCGCCTTCTGAAAGGCCGGACGGTTGCGCAGCCGGTCGAGATACTCGGCAAAGGCGGGGATCGGTTCGGGGAAGTTCGCGGTATGTGCCCAGCCGCCGCAATGGCCAAGGATGAAATCCGGCACCGTCAGCGCCTCGCCCATCAGGAACGGCCCCGTCACCTCGGCAAACAACGCCTCCACCGCGCGGGCAAAGTCGCTGCGGCAGGTGGCCTTGACCTCGGGCACCCGGTCTTCGGGCATCAACACGAACGTGTGCCGCGTGGCGAACCACAGCGGCGTCTCGATCTCGTCCAGCACGCGAAAGGTCATGGCATCCTGAAGCGCGCGCTCAACGGTTCCCGCAGGCGCGGTGAACTGCCCGTGCCGGTCCGCAAGGAACGTCAGGATCGCCGCGCTGTCGCGGATGCAGGTGCCGTCCACCTCCAGCACCGGCACCTTCCCGGCGGGCGAAACCGCGCGGATCTCCTCGGACTGCGGCGCCGACGGCACATGCCTGTACGCCTCCCCCAGCTCTTCGAGCATCCACAGGACGCGAAAGGCGCGGCTGCGCACAGCGCCGTGGACCGTGTAAGCCATGTCTACTCCCAATGGTAAGATCAACCGCTTGATACCGCAATCATTGTCCCGGAGGCGCGAAAGTCAGGCAAGCATCGCTTTACAGCACAGGCGGCTTGTCGCCCATGCCCGTAGGGCAACTGCCCCCCATACCCATAGGGCAACTGCCCCGCCAAGGCACCCAGCATCAGAAAAGGCTCAGCGCCGCCCCGCCAGATGCGCCAAACGGACAAAGGCACGCTCCACCAACGCCAGCGCCGGTGCCTTCTGCCCCGCCGACCGCAGCGTCAGGTCGGTGTCCATCAGCAGGGTCAGCGCCTGCTCCAGCCGGTCCACCGACCAGCCCTGCGCCTGTCTCAGGATGCGATCCCGGCGCTGGCCGTACAGCGGCGGCCTCAGCCGCCCGATCCCCGCCGCCGGTCCCCCCTGCGCCGAGGCCAGCGTATACAGCGTCCGGAAATGCCGCGTCCCCATGATAAGCAGCGTCACCGGAGTCACGCCCTGCGCCGCAAGCCGCTGCATGATCGGGGCAATCTCCCCCGTCCTGCCCTCGGCCAGAACGTGAAACACGTCGTCCATATCCGCCTCGACCGAAGCCGGGGCCATCAAGTCCACGTCTTCGACCGACAGCGGCGCGGTGTCCCCCAGCTTGTACAGCGCGACCTTCTCCAGCGTCTTGCGAAAGTCGCCCGGCGTCAGTTCCCGGCCCAGCACCTCCAGCGCGCCCATGGCGTCCCGCCCGACCTCTGCGATCCCGGCGCGCTTCAGTTCGTCCTCGATCTCCGACCGGGTCAGCGGGTTGTCGTAAAGCGCCGCCGCCAAAGCCTTTTTCGAACTCTCGAACAGCTTGCGCACCGCCGAGGTGTTCTTCAGCGCGCCCGCCGTGACGATGATCGTGGCATCCCCCTCGCGCCAGTCGTCCAGCGCGGTCTTCACCACCGGCGCAAGGTCGTTGCTGACCTCTTCGACCAGCACCGCGCGTGGCCCGGGAAAGAACCCCACCGCCTTCACCGCGTCCAGCAGCGCCGCCTTGTCGGACTTCAGATCGCTGCCGGTCAGCCGGGTAAAGCGCATCTCCGCCTCGCCCTCCGGCCCGATCAGCGCCAGCACCATCTCCTGCCGCTTCAACGCGAC
The DNA here is from genome assembly GCF_049800975.1 of Sagittula sp. S175. NCBI lineage: Bacteria > Pseudomonadati > Pseudomonadota > Alphaproteobacteria > Rhodobacterales > Roseobacteraceae > Sagittula > Sagittula sp. S175. Next base: position 18,411 of record NZ_JBNAGB010000003.1, on the reverse strand, counting down.
CTTCATGGTGTCCTCGCCATAGATCAGCACACCCGGCACCTTCGGGTCGGGCTTGCGAAAGAATCCATCGGCCTCGCGCGGGGACAGCTTCATGAGGCGCTGTCGGTAAAGTCCGGCGCATTCAGGATCAGGTCGTCGATCACCTGGTCCGCAAGGATCACCATCAGCCTTTCGCGCGCATCCCGATAGGCCGCCCGCGTCGCCACGGTCGACCCGGTGGTGGAATACCCGGTAAAGGCATTGGTCCGCCCCTCGTGCAGGACCTTGCCCGTCGCCTTGTCCTTCAGCGCAAAGAACGCCCGCCCGACCAGCCGCACCCGCGTCGTGTTACCGGTCGATGTGATCGCAATATCCTGCGGCGTCATCTGCAATTGCAGGGACAGGTCATAGATCGCCGTATCCCGCACGCGCCCCAGCCGCTCTTCGAACCGCTGGTTGAAGATATAGGCCTCGTCGCCGCCCGGTGCGGGCAGCGCAATGGCCCCCAGCAACTGGGTGCCGCCGCCCTCCGGCCCGTAAACCGGGGTAAAGCCGCAGCCCGCCAGCACCAGAAGCCCCAACAGGGCTGCACGCCGGGCCATGCACCGGCTCTGGCCCGGCGCCGTCTTCCTGTCAGTCTCAGACCACCACATTCACGATCCGCCCCGGCACCACGATCAGCTTCTTCGGCTGGCCCCCGTCGAGGGCCTTCACCACAGCATCGTGGGCAAGGACGAGCTTTTCAACCTCTTCCTTGGGCATGTCCTTCGGCACGTCGATCTCGCCGCGGCGCTTGCCGTTCACCTGGATCGGCAGCGTCACCGTATCCTCGACCAGCATCGCCTCGTCCGGCTTGGGCCAGGGCGCATCGGCAATCAGCCCCTCGCCACCAAGGATCTGCCACATCTCCTCCGCCAGGTGCGGCGTCATCGGGGACATCAGCTGCGCCAGCGTCTTTGCCGCGAACCGTTTGGTTTCGGTGCCTGCGCGCGATTTCGACAGCGCGTTGGTAAAGGCGTAAAGCTTTGCAATCGCCGCGTTGAAGCCAAAGGATTCCACGCCGGACGTCACATCCTGCATCGCCTTGTGGGTTTCCTTGAGCAGCGCCGCGTCTTCCGGCGTCTCCGGCACATCGGACTCCGCCACCTCGGCGGCGATGCGGTAGACCCGCGCCAGATGCTTCGCCGCGGCCTCGGCCCCGGCGGCGGTCCATTCCACGTCCCGCTCGGGAGGCGAATCGGACAGCACGAACCAGCGCGCCGTGTCCGCGCCGTAGGTGGCGATGATGTTCATCGGGTCGACGACGTTGTTCTTCGACTTCGACATCTTGGCCGAGGGGATGATCTCCACCTCCGCGCCATCCTTGAGAAAGCCCTTGCCCTCGCGCAGCTCCACATCCTCGGGATAGTGGTAGACCGGGCGGCCCTCGGCGTTCTTCGTCTGGTAGATCGCGTGCGTGACCATGCCCTGCGTGAACAGCGCATTGAACGGCTCGGCGGCGGTCTCCGGCAGGTGGCCGGTGCGGATCATCGCCCGCGCAAAGAAGCGCGAATAGAGCAGGTGCAAAATCGCGTGCTCGATGCCGCCGATGTACTGGTCGACGTTCATCCAGTACTTCGCGTCTTCCATGTCCGTCGGGGTCTCGGCGCGCGGCGCGGTGAAGCGCGCGTAATACCAGGACGAATCGACGAAGGTGTCCATCGTGTCGGTCTCGCGCTTCGCAGGCTTGCCGCAGGACGGGCAGGCACAATCGCGCCAGGTCGGGTGGCGGTCCAGCGGGTTGCCGGGAATGTCGAACGACACGTCATCGGGCAGCGCGATGGGCAGGTTTTCCTTCTTCTCCGGCACCACGCCGCAGGTCTCGCAATGCACCACCGGGATCGGGCAACCCCAATAGCGCTGACGGGACAGGCCCCAGTCGCGCAGGCGGAACTTCTCGACGCCCGTGCCCAGACCACGCGCTTCCATCCAGTCGATGGTCACGTCCACGGCCTCTTGCCCGGTCGCCTCGTCCAGCCCCGCGAAGTGGTTCAGCCACTTCACCTTTTCCGACTTGAGCGGGATGAAGGCGGTGTCCGTCACCGGCTTCGGGTCGCTCAGCGACAGGAAGGTATCCTTCACCGGCAGGCCATACTTGCGGCAGAAATCCAAATCGCGCTGGTCATGCGCGGGCGAGCCAAAGATCGCCCCGGTGCCGTAATCCATCAGGATGAAGTTCGCCACCCAGACCGGAATTTCCCACGACAGATCAAGCGGATGGCGGACCTTCAACCCGGTGTCATAGCCCAGCTTCTCGGCCTTTTCCAAAGCCTCTTCTGTGGTGCCACCCTTGCGCATCTCCGCCACGGCAGCGGCCAGACCCGCGTCGTCCTTCTCCAGCGCCTTGACCAGCGGATGATCGGGCGACAGACCCAGGAAAGACGCCCCCAGAAGCGTATCGGGCCGCGTCGTATAGACATCCAAAGTGTCGACCCCATGCGTCGGCGCCGTCAGCGACCATGCGAACTGCAACCCGCGCGAGCGACCGATCCAGTTGGCCTGCATGGTCTTCACCTTGGCGGGCCAGTCGTCCAGCCCTTCCAAAGCGTCCAGCAGCTCCCCCGCCATGTCGGAGATCTTGAAGAACCACTGCGTCAGTTCCTTGCGCTCCACCGGCGCGCCCGAGCGCCAGCCGCAGCCGTCGATCACCTGCTCGTTGGCGAGCACGGTCATGTCGACCGGGTCCCAGTTCACCACGGCGTTCTTGCGATAGACCAGCCCCTCGGCCAGCATGTCGATGAACAACGCCTGCTGCTGGCCGTAATACTCCGGGTCACAGGTCGCGAACATCCGCGACCAGTCGAGCCCGAAACCAAGCGGCTTCATCTGGCCCACCATGGTCTCGATATTGCCGTAGGTCCAATCCTTCGGATGCCCGCCGGACGCCATGGCTGCGTTCTCCGCCGGCATCCCGAAGGCGTCAAAGCCCATCGGGTGCAACACGTTGAACCCGTTGTTCTTCTTGTAGCGCGCGATCACGTCACCCATGGTGTAGTTGCGCACATGGCCGATGTGGATGCGGCCCGAGGGATAGGGGAACATCTCCAGCACGTAATACTTGGGCTTGCCGCCCTCGCGCGTGGCCTTGAAGGTCAGGGCCTCGTCCCAGGCCTTCTGCCACTTCGGTTCGATGCTGGCGGGATCATAGCGCGACATGGGCAGGCTCCGGACGGCTGGGAAAGAAACTGTTATCGCGCCGCGTGATAGGCCTTAGAAAGCCGATCGTCCAGTGCCAGCATAAGCCCTTGATTCTGAACAGTTGCGGATTGCGGCCCCAAATTGCCGGCTGACAATTTGCCCCCGCAACCCGACCCGGACGCCCTGACGACGCCCGCCAAAGCCGCGCCCCCCTGCTTCTTTGGTTTCGAAAATACCTCGGGGGCATGGGGGCAGCGCCCCCATCCGCGCGGGCCGACAGGCCCGCGCCGGGGGCGGTTGGGGGGCCCAAACACAAACCCACCCCCCAAAAACCATAAAAATAGA
>NZ_JBNAGB010000003.1:0-14900 GCF_049800975.1 Sagittula sp. S175 | reverse complement strand
CGGCCCCCCCCCCCCCCCCGGCGCGCCCCCCCCCCCCCCCCCCCCCGGTCGCTTTGGCGCAGCCAAAGCGAAACCCCTCCCCAAACAAGGATTCCCTTTCCCACCCACACATCTTAGACTCTTCCGCGAACGCGCCCCCAGAGGCGCGACAGGGTAATGAGGGGCGCGCGCATGAAGATCCTGCTGATCCACCAGAACTTTCCCGGCCAGTACAAGCACCTTGCCCCCGCGCTGGTGAAACAGGGCCATCAGGTCGTGGCGCTGACCTGCAAGGTCAAGGAACCGCAGGTCTGGCAGGGCGTGCAGGTCGTCCCCTACAAGATCCACGGCCAGAGCACCCCGGGCGTCCACCCCTGGCTCGCTGACTTCGAAACAAAACTGGTGCGCGCCACCTCGTGTTACCGCGGCGCCAAGGGCCTCAAACAACAGGGCTTCACCCCCGATGTGATCTGCGCCCACCACGGCTGGGGCGAGTCGATGTTCCTCAAGGACATCTGGCCGGAGGCACGGCTTGGCCTCTACTGCGAACTCTACCACCTCACGGAATTCCCCTTCCTGAACTTCGACCCGGAATTCCCCTCCAACAACCCCGAGGCCGACGTCCTGCGAATCCGTCTCAAGAACCTGAACAACCGCCTGCACGAAGAGGTCATGGACGCCGGCATCTCGCCCACGCGGTTCCAGGCCTCCACCTTCCCCGACCACTGGCAGGACCGCATCACCGTCGCCCATGACGGCATCGACACGGAACTGGTGCGCCCGAACGAGGGCGCGTCGCTGCAAATCGGCGACCTCACCCTCACCCGCGACGACGAGGTCGTGACCTTCATCAACCGCAACCTCGAACCCTATCGCGGTTACCACATCTTCATGCGCGCCCTGCCCGAGATTCTCAAAAGGCGGCCCAACGCCCATGTGGTGATCCTCGGCGGGGACGAGACCTCCTACGGAGCCAAGCCCCCCAAGGGGCAGACGTGGAAACAGATCTACATCGACGAGGTCCGTGGCCGTATCCCCACGCCCCACTGGAACCGCGTGCATTTCCTTGGTCGCGTACCTTACGAACGCTTCCTCGCCATGATGCAGGTCAGCCGCGCCCATGTGTACCTGACCTATCCCTTCGTGCTGTCGTGGTCCCTGCTCGAGGCGATGAGCGCCGGTTGCGCCATCCTCGCCAGTGACACCGCGCCGGTGAAGGAAGTCATGACCGAGGGCGAGAACGGCCTGATGATCGACTTCTTCGACAAGGACGCCCTGACCGAGCGCCTCTGCGAGCTGCTGGACGACGCCGACCTTCGCGCCCACCTTGGCGGCAATGCCCGCACCTTCGTGCGCGACAACTACGACCTCGCGGGGACCTGCCTGCCGCAACATCTGGACTGGGTGGCACGACTCGGCACTCTCGACCCGCGTCCCGTCCGGGCCTGACAGCCGGTGCGGGCCATCTTCCGCACCGAGCGCCTGCGCCTACGACCCCGCCGACTGGCGCGATGGGCGCTTTGTCCGGCGACTGTTGTCAGCCCCTTGTTCCGCCGCCACCCCCGGCGGGCCAACCGGAAAGGCTGTCGGTCATGCAGGCAACCCGCGCAGCCCCCCAACACAACCCATCCGCCGCAAAGCACCTGCGAAACAGAAAAAGGCCCGCGATCAGCGGGCCTTCGTCAATCACGTCACAGGGCGCTCAGTCCTCAGAGCCGCGAATCCTGTGCGCGCAGCTGGCGGGCGCGAGTGAGGATCGCATCCTCGATCGCGCGCACGGTCGAGGCCGAGGCCGGGCCGCCGCGTGTCATCAGCGCAAGGTTCAGCGAGCGCGCGTCCAGCGCCGGGTCGTTTACCAGAATCGTCGCGCGGTACGCCTGACCGCCACCCGGCGGCGTGCCGTAGCCCGTGGTGATGACACCGCTGAACGGGTCCACTGTTTCCACCGGCAGGAAATTCAGCACTTCGAGAGAGGCATTCCAGATGTACTTGTTCACCGCGCCGATCTGGCCTTGGTCGCCGCGCGGGCGGAACAGGTCCATGATCGTGCTGCTGGAACGGTTGCGCGCGCCCTCGCGTTCGCGGATCTCGGCGTGGATTTCCTGGGTGGACGGAGTCTGCACCGGTGCCCGCTGCACGCGGTTGCCGCCCCAGCCGCAGGCCGACAGCAGCATCATCCCAGCAAGCAAGCCGAGCCCGAGCGTCCTGCGCGACGGTGCGTAGCGCTTGTTCATATGGAATTCTCCCACCGTAAACTGCCTGTTGGTCTTCATTACTGTGGCCTGCGCCATGCGGCAACCCATCTGTGTATCCCACGCGACGCACTCCGGACTTTGTTAAAGATCGGCAGCTTCTTGCCAAGAAAACCTGAAAAACCCCTGTCCTGACCGGTCCTTGTGGCAATTGCGCATCACTGATCCGGTTTGGACAGTCCCATCTTTTGAGCGGGTTGCAATGACGGGGCCCTCGGGAGCATAGAAACGTCATCACAGTCGGGCGACCGACTTGGTACGTGCCTTTGAACACATGAGGGAAACAATGAAAAAGATCCTGTTCGCGTCCACCGCTCTGGTCGCATTCGCAGGCGCCGCATCCGCAGAAATCGCGATCTCCGGCGCAGCAGAAATCGGTATCGTTGGCGGCAACCGCTACGCAACCGCAGCAAACACCGACGGCGTGACCCAGTTCTGGACTGACGTCGAAGTGACCTTCACCATGACCGGTGAAGCCGACAACGGCCTGACCTTCGGTGCAACCGTCCAGCTGGACGAAGCAAACGTTCCGGGCACCGACGACAACGGCGCAACCTGGTTCGTTGCTTACGGCAACGCACGTCTGGACATGGGCGACACCGACGGCGCTCTGGACTGGGCAATGCAGGAAGTTGCACTGGCAGCCGGCACCATCGACGACACCGAGACCTCGCACTGGGGCTACAACGGCAACTCCGGCTTCGACGGTCGTGAAGATGGCCAGGTTGCTCGCTTCACCTACACCTTCGGCTCGTTCGCGGCTGCTCTGTCCGCTGAGATCGACGACGATCCCAACGCACCGACCAACGCTGACGACGACACCATCTGGGGTGTTGGCTTCAAGTACAAGGGCGACCTCGGCGGCACCAAGCTGGGTGTTGGCATCGGTTACCAGGAGCAGAACGACTACGGCAACATCATCGGCGCTTCGGTTGACGCAACCCTGGCATCCGGTATCGCGTTCGCTCTGAACTACTCGGAAACCGACTACGAAGCCGCTGGCCTCGTGAACCAGAAGCACATGGGCGTTGGCATCGGCTACACCATGAACGCACTGGCAATCGGCCTGAACTACGGCAAGTACGACGACTTCCGTGGCGTGAACGGCAACACCTCCGAAGGTTACGCACTGGCGGTCAACTATGACCTCGGCGGCGGTCTGAAGGTTCAGGCTGGTTACGCAGACGGCGAGCGCAAGCTCGGCGGCGTGAAGACCGACTACGACAACTTCTCGCTGGGTCTGGCAATGTCCTTCTAAGGACACCAACCTGACGGTTTAGGGAAGAGCGGGCGCCAGCGTCCGCTCTTTTCTTTTGTGCGGGTTTTTGATTGAACGGCCCTGATCCAGAAGGGGCAGGACATGACACCGCAGCAGATCAAGACGCAGTTCGCGCAGGCACAACAGATGATCCGCGACGGCGCTCCGGCGCAGGCGGTGCCCCTGCTGAAAACGCTGTTGCTGCACACGGGCGGCGCGCCCGAGATCCAGTACCAGCTGTCCCGCGCCCTCGACCGGCTGGGCGATACGCCCGGTGCCGCGGCGGCGCTGACGGCGGCTCTGGCCAGGCGGCCCGACGACGCCATGCTGATACAGGCGGCCCTGCCCATTCTCGCCCGCGCGGGTGACAGCGAAACCGTGCTGGCCCTGCACGACCGCCAGATCGCCGCCTCTGCGCGGGACCCGAAACCGAAATTCGCCAAGGCGCATTACCTGCAGCAGGTCGGTCGCTTTGCCGAAGCCGAAACGCTGCTGCGCAAGCTGGTGCGCCAGAACCCCGACCTGGTGGACGCCTACCGGATGCTGACCGTCTCGGCAAAGCTGCCGATGAACGATCCGCTGGTCACGGCGATGAAACGTCTGTGGAAACATCCCCGCCTGAACGACCACGGCCGCGTCCAGCTGGGATTCGCGCTGGCCAAGGTCCACGAGGACAACTGCGACACCGGCAAGGTCTTTGACTACCTGAATGCCGCGAATGCCGCGCAGGGGCGGCTGGAGAACTACACGCCCGGACAGGCCTCTGACACGTGGCAGGCGGTGCTGGCCGCGCAGGACGGCGCGGACCTGACGCCCCTGCTGGCGCCGCGCTCGCTCAGGCAGGTATTCGTCTGCGGCATGCCGCGCTCGGGGACGACACTGGTCGAACAGATCATCGCCGCGCATTCGCAGGTCACGGCGGGCGGTGAGCTGGGCCACACCTTCCGGCAGGCGGCTGCGGTGCTCGGCCCCTTCGATGCCTTTCCGCGCCTCGATTCCCTGAGCGCGGCTGATCTGACCCGCTGGGTGGAGCGCACCGAACTGCTGGTGCGGCGCGACACCGGCGTCACCGAGGGCGTGGTGACGGACAAGGCGATGAACAGCCAGATGATCCTCGGACTGATCCGTCGCGCCATGCCGGACGCCAGCCTGATCGTCGTGCATCGTGATCCACGCGACATCGCCCTGTCGATCTACAAGAACAACTTTGCCGAAGGATCGCGCTCTTACGCCACCTCGCTGGTGGGCATCGCCGAGCAGATCAAGGCGTTCCGTACACAGGTCGCGTTCTGGAAGACCCGCCTGCCCGGCCAGATCCACGAGGTCCGCTACGAAGACCTCGTCAGCGACCCCGAACCGCAGGCCCGCGCCCTGATCGCAGCGGCCGGGCTGGCGTGGGAAGACGCCTGCCTGTCGTTCCACGAGACCGTCGGGCAGGTCAAGACACTGAGCCTCGCGCAGGTGCGCCAGCCGATTCACGGCGGACGGCGCGAGGCCTGGCGCAAGTATGAAACAGAGCTGGCCCCGTTCATCGCGGCCTGGGGAGACGAGCCATGGGAATGACCTCCGGATTGACGGACATCGAGGCCCGCGTGGCCAAGGCCTGCGCCGATGCGGGCCGCGCGCGCGACGAGGTACAGCTGATCGCCGTCAGCAAGGTGCAGCCGCGCGCGCGCGTGGTGGCCGTGCTGGACGAAGGGCAGCGGGTCTTTGGCGAGAACCGCGTGCAGGAGGCGCAGGAGCGCTGGCCTTCCCTGATGGAGGACTACGAGGGTGTGTCCCTGCACCTGATCGGGCCGCTGCAGACCAACAAGGCGCGGGTGGCGATGGAGTTCTTCGACTCGATCCATTCCGTCGACCGGCCCAAGCTGGCACAGACCCTCGCGCGGCTGGCGCAGGAGTTGGGCCAGTGTCCCGACCTGTTCGTGCAGGTGAACACCGGCGAAGAGGCGCAGAAGGCCGGGGTTCTGCCCCGCGAGGCGGACGGGTTCATCGCGGACTGTCGCGGGCTGGACCTGCCGGTGAAGGGGCTGATGTGCATTCCACCGGTCGAGGAGACCCCTGCCCTGCATTTCGCGCTGCTGCGCAAGATCGCGGAGCGCAACGGGTTGGACGCCTTGTCCATGGGAATGAGTGGCGACTTCGAGCAGGCCATTGCCTTTGGCGCAACCCATGTGCGCGTCGGCTCCGCGATTTTCGGCGAGCGCGACTACGGTTAATCGCGACTGCGGGTGATCGCCAGAGCCTTCGACGAAGGCTCTGGCAGGCCAAGGCTTTTCGCCGAAAAGCCTTGGCGTCAGCGTCGGTCCAGATTGCGGGTGTCTTAAGGCCAGTCTAACGTCTTGCCATGGCAATCCCGGTCGAAACATTCCACCTGGCGCCGCGGGCGCAGGGCACGTTGCAGGCACGCATCCAGCAGATGGTGGCCCAGGGCATCCTCTCTGGCCGTTTCCGGCGCGGGGAGAAGCTGCCCTCGACCCGCGCTTTGGCCCGTCACCTCGGCGTCAGCCGGATCACCGTGACGCTGGCCTATACCGAGCTTCTGGCCAACGACTACCTGACCTCGCGCGGGCGGTCGGGCTATTATGTCTCGGAGAATGCGCCGGCGTCGCCCCGCTTCGAGGCACCCGCCCCCCGGGTGGAAACGGTGGATTGGGACTCCGTTCTGGCGCGGCGTTACGCCGGAGGCCCGGCCTTCGACATGGGGCGTCCGCCGGACTGGGCGTCTTACCGCTTCCCGTTCATCTACGGCCAGACCGATCCGTCGCTGTTCGACCATGCCAACTGGCGGCTGTGCGCCATGCAGGCCTTGGGGACGAAGAATTTCAACGCCCTGACCCAGGATCAATTCGACGCGGATGACCCGGAACTGGTGCGCTTCATCGCGCATCACACCCTGCCCCGGCGCGGGATTCTTGCCCGTCCCGACGAGATCCTCATCACCATGGGCGCACAGAACGCCCTGTGGCTGGCCGTGCAACTGCTGACCGTGAAGCGGGCGGTGGCCGTCGAAGACCCCTGCTACCCGGCGCTGCGGCAACTCCTGGCACAGGCAGGCAGCCGGGTTGCGCCGGTGGCGGTGGATGACCATGGTTTGCGCCCCGAGGCGGTGCCCGACGAGACGCGGGTCATCTTTACCACGCCAAGCCACCAGTGCCCGACCTCGGCGACGCTGCCTTTGGCGCGGCGCGAGGCGCTGCTGGCGCGCGCCGCCGCGCTGGGGGCGGTGGTCGTGGAGGATGACTACGAGTTCGAGATGGCCTACCTCGACGCCCCTGCCCCGGCATTGAAAAGCCTCGATGAAGACGGGCGGGTGATCTACGTCGGCAGTTTTTCAAAGTCGCTTTTTCCGGGGTTGCGGCTTGGCTATCTTGTCGGGTCACCGCCGTTTATCCGCGAGGCGCGGGCGCTCAGGGCTTCGGTGCTGCGGCACCCGCCGGGCCACATCCAGCGCACCGCCGCGCAGTTCCTGTCGCTGGGTCACTACGACGCCCTGGTGCGGCGGATCGGGCGGGCGCTGGCAGCGCGGCGGGCGGTGATGGAGGCGGCCGTCGCCCGGCATGGGCTGGAGGTGGCGGGCAAGGGCGCGCATGGCGGGTCGAGCCTGTGGATGCGCGCGCCGGACGCGGTGGATACGCAGGCATTGGCCTTTGCCCTGCGCAGCCAGAGCGTGCTGATCGAGCCGGGTTCGCCGTTCTTTGCCGGACCCGAGGTGCCCCGGCAGTTCTACCGTCTCGGGTACAGTTCGATTCCCTCGGATCGGATTGCCGAGGGAATCGCCCGGATCGCGGCGGCTTTGTAGCGGATGTGCTTCACCACCGACGTGCCGATGGGTCGCGCGGTTCAGGCTCCGGTCCCATCCTCAACGATTGTTTGTCATGCTTTTCATGACTGGTGGGGCGCGCAGCCCCCACGCCCCGGCTTGGTTTGTCGCGCCATGCGCGACAGGTGGGGGCGCTGCCCCCACACCCCCGAGGGTATTTGGATCAAGATGAAGGGGAGGCCGCGCGCCGTGCTTCTTCTTGGTCCAAATATCTCCGGGGGAGGCCGCAGGCCGGGACAGCGCCCCCATGCAGCCTTGCCCCCGGGCGCGACTTGCGCCACTCAGGCGGGGTATGTGTAAAGCGCGTGGGGGGCTCCCCCGCTTCCCCAGAAAAGGAGCGAGTGATGCGGCTGATCTTCATGGGCACACCCGAGTTTTCCGTCCCTGTACTGGACGCGCTGAAGGACGCGGGCCAGGAGATCCTCGCCGTTTACTGCCAGCCGCCACGTCCGGCCGGGCGGGGCAAGAAAGAGCGCCCGACCCCGGTCCACGCCCGCGCCCTGGAGATGGGGCTGGAGGTGCGCCATCCCGTGTCGTTGAAGGGCGCTGAGGAGCAGGAGGCCTTTGCCGCCTTGGGCGCGGATGTCGCCGTGGTCGTGGCCTACGGGTTGATCCTGCCGCAGGCGGTTCTGGATGCGCCCGCGCAGGGCTGTCTGAACATCCATGCCTCGCTGTTGCCGCGTTGGCGCGGGGCCGCACCGATCCATCGCGCAATCATGGCGGGGGATGACATGACCGGCGTATGCATCATGCAGATGGAGGCAGGGCTGGACACAGGTCCGGTTCTGCTGCGTCACGCCACGCCCATCGCGCCGACCGAGACCACCGGTCAGTTGCACGACCGGCTCAGCCAGATCGGCGCGGCCTCCATCGTCGAGGCGTTGGATCGCCTGCCGACTCTCACCCCCGTTCCGCAACCCGAGGACGGCGTCACCTATGCCGCCAAGATCGACAAGGCCGAGGCCGCCATCGACTGGACCCGCCCGGCCGTCGAACTGGTCCGCCAGATCAACGGGCTGTCGCCCTTTCCCGGCGCATGGACAATGCTGAACGGCGAGCGGGTGAAACTGCTGGCCGCCGCCCCTGCCCCCGGAGAAGGCACGCCCGGTCAGATGCTGGACGATACCCTGATGGTGGCCTGTGGTCAGGGTGCCCTGCGCATCCTGACGGCGCAGCGGGCGGGGAAGTCGGCGCAGGACGCAGCGGTCTTTCTGCGCGGTCAGCCGGTGCCGAAAGGCACGCAGCTGGGCTGAGCCTCTTGGCAGCGCCGTCCCGCGCCGCCATATTCATCTATAAGGAGGCCCGCCCATGTTCCCAGTCCTGATCGGCACCGTCGTCATCGCGGGCATCATCGGTTACGCTTCCGAACGGACGGGATTTACCCGCAACGGCATCCTGCCCTCGATCATCATCTGCATCGGCGGCGCCTTCCTGTTCTATTTCATCCAGATCATGTTCCACGTGGGCTTTCGCAGCCCGGGGCTGAACGCGATCCTCGCCTCGGTCGGGGCGCTGCTGGTCGCGCCGACGCGCTACCGCCCCTCGGTGCGGCGCGACCGGCGGGACAGACGCGAGAGGTAAGCCATGTCGGTCGTGTTTCTCATCATCATCGGCGCGGCGGCGGGGTTCATCGCCACGCGCCTCATGGGCATCGAGGCGGGGCTACTGCCGACCATCGGCATCGGCATCGGAGGCGCGCTGATCGGCACGCTGGTGTTGCGATTCCTGCTGGTGCTGACCGGGGCCGCCGCGGGCCTCGTGGGCGCGGTGCTGGGGGCGATCCTTCTTATCTCCCTGTGGCACTTCGGTACGCGGCGGTGATCGGCGGCCCGGTCAGGGGCCGCAGATCATTGGCAATCAATGGCAGTGCAGCGGTTTCGAACCGGCGTGACAGCACTGTCCCGGAGGCGAACTCTTGCGACAGCCGCCACCATGTTCCGGGGTAGCTGTCGAGACGGCTGGTGCAGGCCGCTTTGGGACGTCATGTGCCAAGGCAAGTGACGGAACACCCATCATCAGGGCGGTGATCGCCAAGGTTCGAAATGCCGAAGTCATTGAAAAATATCCTTTCTTGAGACCGCTCACGATTCCGCGAGGGGTTAACGTATTGTCAACCTAAGTTAATGCGCTGAACGGTCAACGTAATTTAGGGTTGATCGAACAACGCTCCCAGTCGGCATGCGCCAACAGGCCCTGCCGATCAGACCTCCGGACCTGTGCATCCCCGCACCACCGTTCTGCGGCTGCCCTGCTTTCCTTGATCCATGCACGGCTCTACCTTCCTGACCAAGCGACAGGAGGAGAGCATGGGCGAACTGAAAAACGGCGAATGGCACTCAGGCTGGTACGACACGTCTTCGACCGGCGGAGAATTCCAGCGCACCACCACGGCCTACCGCAACTGGATCACCGCCGATGGCAGTGCCGGGCCGTCGGGCGAGGGCGGGTTCAAGGCCGAGGCGGGGCGTTATCACCTTTACGTCTCTTATGCCTGCCCCTGGGCACATCGCACGCTGATCTTCCGTGCGCTGAAAGGGCTGGACAAGCTCATCACCGTCGATGTGGTCCATCCCGACATGCTCGAGGACGGCTGGACCTTCGAGACCGGCTTTGCCGGGGCGACCGGCGACCGGCTGTTCGGCAAGCGGTTCATGCGCGAGATCTACACCGAGGCCGACCCGCAGGCCTCCGGCAAGGTGACGGTGCCGGTGCTTTGGGACAAGCAACGCAATACCATCGTCTCGAACGAAAGCGCCGAGATCATCCGCATGTTCAACAGCGCCTTCGACGGGATCACCGGCAACACGGCGGATTTCTGGCCCGAGGACCTGCGGGCCGAGATCGAGCCGGTGAACGACCGCATCTATGACACGGTGAACAACGGGGTTTACAAGGCCGGGTTCGCCACCACGCAGCGGGCCTATGACGCAGCGGTGCATCCGCTGTTCGACAGTCTCGACTGGATCGAGGACCGCCTGTCGCGCAACCGCTACCTGATGGGCGACCGCGTGACCGAGGCCGACTGGCGGCTGTTCACCACGCTGATCCGCTTCGACACGGTCTATCACGGGCACTTCAAGTGCAACCGGGCGCGGATCGTCGATTACCCGAACCTCTGGGGTTACACGCGCGAGCTGTACCAGTGGCAAGGCGTGGCGCAGACGGTCTTCATGGACCATATCTCGCGGCACTACCATTACAGCCATGACACCGTAAACCCGCATCGCATCGTGCCCGTCGGGCCGCGTCTGGACCTGTCCGCGCCACATGGGCGCGAGCGGTTGAAGGCTGCGTAGGTCGGGGCTGTGCCCCGACTCCCGTCCGGAAACATCAGGCGGCGGCGTAATGCGCCGCCACGGCACACAGATCGTCCGGCGACGTGCCGCTGGGCAGGTAGGCGCAGGCGTTCGGGTACAGGTTGAAGATCGACCCATCCGAGAAGAAGCTCGACGAGCTGACAAAGATCACCCGTGCCCTCGGCTGCCGGAATTGCGCCAGGTCCGACACGGCCAGTGCGCTGCGCTGATCCAGCATCACGTCCATGATGATGAGGTCGAGCGTGTCGCTCTCGACCGCGGCGATGGCCGCCTCCTCGGTCAGGGCCACCTGCACCGCTGCCCCGCTGCGCTCGAGATGGTTCGCCCACAGCATCGCCAGTGCTTCATTGCTTTCGACGATGAGAACTCTCAACCGACCCTCCGGAAACCGACGCCCAAACCCGCCCGAAGATTCTCCTGACGCAGGTTCAGGATGGCTTCACACTTGTGAAGAAATCGTTAATGAATCATGGGTTGGCAGGGAAACAGACGGTTGATGTCGCGTGAGTTACACACGATTTCGTTGGGTTGCCCGATCGGTGGCCTCTGTTAGTCTGCCGCGAAAACACGCATCCGGGAGGTTTCATGCGCATTTCGTCCATTCTTGGCACCGCGGCGCTGGCTGCGCTGCTGGCCACCACGTCGCAGGCCCAGAACACCCCCTGCGGCGGGTCGTTTGCCGCCTTCGTGCAGGGCCTCAAGGACGAAGCCATCGGCATGGGCCATGACCCGGCGACGGTGGACCGCTTCTTTGCCGGGGTCAGCCAGAGCGACGCCGTGCTGAAGGCCGACCGCCGTCAGGGCATCTTTCAGGACCCGTTCATCACCTTCTCGCGCAAGCTGATCTCGCAGAACCGTCTCGACAAGGGGCGCCAGCTGGGCGCGCAATACGCGGGCATCTTCGACCGCATCCGCGAGGAATACGGCATTGCGCCGGGTGTCCTGCTGGCCTTCTGGGCGTTCGAGACCGATTACGGCGCCTTCCAGGGCGATTTCAACACCGCCAACGCGCTGGTCACCCTGTCACACGACTGCCGCCGACCAGAGCTGTTCCGCCCGCAGGTGTTCAGCGCCCTGACGCTGTTCGAGCATGGCGATTTCGACCCACGCACCACCACCGGCGCCTGGGCGGGTGAAATCGGCATGGTGCAGATGCTGCCCAAGGACATCCTCGAAAACGGCGTCGATGGCGATGGTGACGGGCATGTCATGTTGAAAACCTCGCCCGCCGACGCGCTGATGTCCGGGGCCAAGATGCTGTCCCACCTCGGCTGGCGTCCGAACGAACCGTGGTTGCAGGAGATCACCCTGCCCGCCGACCTCGACTGGTACGAAACCGGCCTGCAAACCACCAAGACCGTGGCCGAGTGGGAGCAGTTGGGCATGCGCGGGCGCAACGGGGCGCTGGATGACGGGCGGCTCGAGGCGTCGGTGCTGCTGCCACAGGGCAAGGACGGCCCCGCCTTCCTCGCCTACCCGAATTTCCGCGTCTACTTCGAGTGGAACCAGAGCTACACCTACGTGCTGACCGCCGCCTACTTTGGCACCCGCCTGATGGGCGCGCCCGCCTATGACGCGCGGTCCCCACAAGAGGGCCTGTCGGGCGAGCAGATGAAGGCGCTCCAGTCGAAACTCGCCGCGCGCGGCTTTGACGTGGGCGAGATCGACGGCATCCTCGGCTCGGGCACCCGCAACGCGGTGCGCGATGTTCAAAAGGAACTCGGCCTGCCCGCCGACGCATGGCCCACCGCCGCCTTGCTCAACCGCCTCTGAGCGCGACAGAATTCGCCGTATCTTCAGGGAACCGCCCGCCGCGCACGGGCGTTTTCCGTGCATGATACGCCCTGCACTGGCCCTTGCGGCCCTCACCCTCACCACGGCCTGCCTGCCACCCGAAACGGTGTCGGAAATCCCGACCGCGCTGCAAGGCCGCTGGGCCTTGGTGCCCGCCGACTGCGAACCGGGCCGCTCCGACGCCAAGGGGCTGATGATCGTCGGCCCGCACAGCCTGGGGTTTTACGAAAGCCGCGCCGTGCTGGACCGCCTGTCGCAGCGCAGCGAAGACCGGGTGCAGGGCAGTTTCATCTTTACCGGCGAGGGCGAAAGCTGGACCCGTCTCGTCACGCTGTCCTTGTCGGACGCCAGCCTCACCCGGCGCGAAACCGCCCCCGATGCCGCGCCCCTCGCCCTGACGTACTCCCGCTGCCCCTGAGGTCCGCCATGCTCCGCTTCTTTCTCGACACGCTGTTCACCGGCTGCCTGACCGACGCGCACCCACCCAGATCAGGCGCGCGCGCCCGCCCTTCCTTGGTTTCCTGAAGACCTCGGGGCGGGTCTGCCACAGGGCAGAGGCTGGCGGGGGCAGAGCCCCCATCCTGCCCAAGCCCTCCCTCACGCGATGATCTCGAACTTCACGACGTCGACCATCCCCCGGTCGGTGATCTTCAACGCCGGGATCACGGGCAAGGCCAGGAACGCCAGTTGCAGGAAAGGCTCGTGCAGCGTCACGCCCAGCGACGTCGCCGCCGCCCGCAGGTCCTCCAGAGCGTCGCGCACTGCTTCGAATGGCTCCAGCGACATCAGCCCGGCCACCGGCAAGGCCAGCTCTGCCAGCACTTCGCCGTCCCTGACCACGACAAAACCGCCCTCGATCTCGCCCAGCCGGTTCGCCGCCACGGCCATGTCGTCGTAACTGACACCGACACAGGCGATGTTGTGGTGATCGTGACAGACGGTCGAGGCAATCGCCCCCGCCTGCAACCCGAACCCGCGCACGAATCCCGTGGCGATGTTGCCGTTCTTGCCGTGACGTTCCACCACCGCGATACGCACAAGATCACGCGCCACCTCCGGGGCCTTGTCGCCGTCGACGATTTCAATGTCCTCGTGCAGGTGGTCGGTCAGGATCTGCCCCTCGCGGATGCCGATCACATCGGTCTCGACCTTGTTGCCCCGCGCCCGGAAATCGCTGGCCGCGACGGTCGGCGCCTTCACTGACTGCCGCCCCACCGGCGCGATCACCTGCCGCGCGGCATAGGCGGCATCCGACACCACCACGCCGCCCGCCATGACCAGCTGCGCATCGCAGGCCTCGAGCGACCCCAGCGCCACGATATCCGCGCGCTTGCCCGGCGCGATCATCCCGCGATCCTTCAGCCCGAATGCCTCCGCCGCCGAGAGCGTCGCCGCGCGATAGGCGGCCAGCGGCGGCGTGCCCAGCCGGATCAGCTCGCGGATCATGTAATCGAGATGGCCGAACTCACCGATATCCAGTGGATTGCGGTCGTCGGTGCACAGGCACATGTAGGGACTGGTGGCCACATCCAGCAGCGGTTGCAGCGCATGCAGGTCCTTCGACACCGACCCCTCGCGGATCAGCACCCGCATCCCCTTGCGCAGCTTCTCCAACGCTTCCTCGGCGCTGGTGGCCTCGTGCTCGGTCCGTATCCCGGCCGAGACATAGGCGTTCAGATCCTTGCCCGACAGCAACGGACAATGCCCGTCGATATGGCCGTCCTCGAACAGAGCCAGCTTCTCCAGGCAGCCGGGATCGCGAAAGATCACGCCGGGATAGTTCATGAACTCCGCCAGCCCCAGCCCCGAAGGATGCCCCATCAGCGCGGCAATCTCCGGCGCGTTCAGTTCGGCCCCGGCGGTTTCCATATGAGTCGAGGGCACGCAGGAGGACAGCTGCACCTTGATGTCCATCAGCGTATGCTGGCTGGCCTCTTGGAAATAGCGCACCCCGTCGATGCCGATCACGTTGGCGATTTCGTGCGGATCACAGATGGCGGTGGTCACGCCCCGCGGCCCGACACAGCGGTCGAACTCGAAGGGCGTCACCAGCGAGGATTCGATGTGCAGATGCGTGTCGATGAAGCCCGGCACCAGCACCAGCCCCGAAACGTCGATCACCTCACGGCCCTCGTAATCGGCCATGATCCCGACGATCACACCGTCGCAGATCGCAACGTCCCCCTCCAGCAAAGCCCCGGTGACCAGATCAAAAATCCGCCCGCCCCGCAGGACGACATCGGCGGGCGCGTCGCCCTTGCCCTGCGCAATGCGTGTTTCGAGATCGCTCATGTCCGTGGCTCCCGCTGTGATCCGCCTGAAAGGTGGCATGCTGCGCCTGCGAGGGAAAGGGGCACAGCGAGACAAGCCCAAGTCATGCCCAAATATCCGACAAAGGCCACCGAGCGTCGCCCCCCCCCCCGCCCCTGCCTTCATCTTGATCCAAATACCGCGGGGGAGTCTCCGCAGGAGACCGG